>CAYPTZ010000035.1:0-13023 GCA_964413395.1 uncultured archaeon
ATTGAAGGATCTATTAATCCTAATGATAATTCGATTTGGAGTAATAATCTATTTATTGGGGCTGCATCAATTGGCGCTTTGGGAATATCATTCTCTCTTTTAAAATCCTTCAAGAATACCTATAATAATAAAGTCAAGAAATTTGTTGCACAAAACATAGGAAAATCATCTAAAAAAACTTTTAAAAAAATTGAATCTCTTGTTGATAAAAGTTTGGGATTATCTAGTAAAGAGCTAAATAGAATATCTAAGAATTTTACTTATCTTTCAGATCAAGCAGATCTTGATATAGATATTATAAATGATAATGATTTCTGGGAAAATTTTTAGAAACGGAAGAAAATAGAAAATCAGATTAATAATTGGTGGAACTAGATGGATAACAATAGATATTTTCAATACATACGAAAATGTTGTACCAAACGGCAACAGATTGAAATTCATCAAATTTTGAGTAAACTTCGGAAGAAATTCCAAATTGGAGTTGAAAAAGCCAATATTATAATATCCGATTTAAAAATTGCTAAACTAATCGAAATCGATGGAGAGATAATTAAAATAAATATATTAGCCAACCCAATTCGGAGAAATATCTATGATTTAATTACTAAATATCCAGGAATTTTTGTAAATCACATCAGAAGAATGGTAGGAATAGGGCCAAATCACGTTCTATATCATTTATCTGAACTTGAAGCATTAAAATTGATAACTATTCATACCTTTGGAAATTTGAAAGCTTTTAGCCTCCCCCATATTTCCGAAGATCAAGTAAAAATTGGAATTATTCTTTTAAAAAAAAATATTCAAGAAATCATCCATCTTTTATTAAATAGTTCCTCCGATAATACTGAAAATCATATGGTGCAAAAGACAGATATTCCACGAAGTACAGTTCTTTACACTCTAAATAAGCTCATTGGAGAAAAATTTGTCCAAAAATCGAAGATAGGAAATAATAATTGTTATAAAATTAATCCAAAATATGAAATATCAATTCAAAATGCAATGAATCAACTCCAATCTATCAAAATATAATGTTTCAGAGTTAAAAATGTAATAATTTTTTCTTTTTCTAAATTACATAGTGACCAAAAACAAGCCAATTCTCTTTATAATCTATTAAAAGATATTTACAATATAGTCATAATATATGATTTGTATTTCACATGATATTTTCATGTATAATGATTTTCATAAGTTAAAACAAAAACAAAAAAAAATATTCTTATTCGGGAGAAGAAAAAAAATGAAAAAACAAAATAAAATGTATATCTGCTTATTTATACTTGGATTTAGTATGATACAGAGCTCAATTCTTAATGATGTATCTGCAACATATGAATCCATAATGATGACGCGAGAAAATACAGTATATATACTTCAAAATCGTATGAATATCGATAATTATAATCCATTTATCTGGAATGTACATTATGGTAGTTCATTAATGTATGAATCTTTATTTGGCCAAGATCGATCTAATGATCAATTAATCCTTGCAATAGGAACTGCGATGACTTGGTCGGAAGATAATTCATTTATTACCGTAAATTTAAACCCTTCAGCTGAGTGGTCAGATGGTCAACCTATTACTGCTGATGATGTAATATTTTCTTATCAAATAGCAGCCAACCAAAGCTATTATCCAGATATGTCCGTGAGAATTCAATCTATTGAAAAAATAGATAATTATAATGTTAGATTTCGAATGAATCCTGGTTATTATCACTCTATAAGGATGGAAGAGTGGTTATCTAGCGATATCCCAATATTGCCTAAACATGTTTGGTCTGAGATAAATGCAACCTATGCTGATGAAAATGGGAGCATAGAACCATTTCAAAATTCATGGTTCGATCCTTCATTTCCAGAAGAGTGGAAAGTTAGTTCGGGACCATATACACCATATCAAATCGATGGAAATTCAAGAATTTTCAAATTACGAGATAATTGGTGGGGTTATGGCCTAATTTATACAGATCTTCCTAATTTTGAAATAATTCCTCAAGCTCAATATGTACATTTTACATCTGCTGAGGAACAACCACAAACACCAGATATTTTGAATAATGTGTATGATTTCATTTACGGTGATGGTAATAGTGATAATGGAGATATTCTTGATCAAAATAATAATTTAATAACATTTAATTAAAGAAATAACGATAATTTATTTAATAATGGATTTAATTCAGTAACTGAGTTAGTTTTAAATCATCAAACATATCCTTTTTCAGAAAAGTGGTTTAGACAAGTATTAGCGTATTCATTAGATTATGATACTATAAATGAAAATGCATATTATGGCCAATATTTAAGGGCTAAACAAGGAATACTTCACACCGAACTTGGAATCAATGATGACCTATATAATTCAACGGTTCAAGCTATTTATGGCATTAATTATGACCAAGATCAAGCTGTTTCAATTTTAAATGATCATTGTTATTTCAATACATCCGAAGATGCATGGTATACAAAAAATTCAACTGAATTTTTTGGAATGCAGGGAGTTCAAGATGATGATCCATATACTGACGATGTAAATGTGAAATTGGGAGGTTATGATTTAAATCTTGTAGGTACTTGGTTAGATCATAGCAGGGCAGTTGATGAATGGATAAAGTGCTTTGATAGAATAAATATTACAGTTCAAAAAAATGGAATTGGTTATGGAGATTATCATGCAAGTGTAAATGATGATACTTTCGAAATGGCGATATCTAGCTATGCACCCCCATTTACTGAGGGCCCATATAAAATTTTTGCGATTTATACAGATCATCCTTCTACTGGGGAATCTAGTATTTATTATAATAATTCTAATTGGATAAATACTGAATATGAAATTTATCTATCTCAATTTGAAACTGCAGATAATTCAGCAGATAGAGAATATTATGCATCTCTATTACAAGAAATTTTAGCAACCGAAATTCCAAATATTCCAACTCATATGAAAACTTCTTTAACAATATATAATACAAAATATTGGAATGGTTGGGCAACAAATGATAATTTATTTGATGTCCCATCAAGTTCAGAACAAGGATATTGTAATTATATTGCGCTAAGAGTCCGACAAATACTAAATCTAAAAAGGGCAACAACAGTTACTAATGGCATCTGGCAAGATATTTTTGAGAATGGAAATTTAGTGAATTGTATTGATGAAGAACAAAGAAAAAGGTTCACAATTGACTGTACCATATCAGATCCTGTATCAATTAAACTGACTGCTAGAATGGGAGTACTCTCTGAAATTCCAATTCCTGAAACATTAGCGGTGTTATCAATTTTTGAAATCGAAATCAGTGATATCAATAAAATGGATCAAATGACTGGAAATTTCAAAGCTCATACTGAGGTGGATCAAAATTATCTTTATCAAATTTTAACATGGGATGGGGAAGAATTGATTAAAGTATCAGAAAAATCATTAAATTCAGTTGATAATACAATCAGTGTTCAGAATTTAGATCCAAATTTAATTTACATATTAGGGGAAATAGTACCAGAAGGTGAAAGTAATGATATTGCCTTTGACATTCCAGGTTATCCAACAGCGTTTTTTATTAGTATAATAGGTTTATCATCATTATTATTAATTAAAAAAAAATCGGAATGAACCGTAAACCTTTTTTTTTTTTTTTATTACCATTATTGAAGAAATAAAATTTTATTTGTTATTTAATAAAAGAATTATAATAGATTTTTAAAAATGTTCACCAAATCAAAAAAAAAACCTTCTTTTTTACTGATTACATTAATTTTATTGAGTTCTTTTTATATAAATTCTAATGATGAACAATTATCTATCAATAGCAATATTCTGCATCAACAAATAAATATTCCCGAAGTTAATGTTAACTGTACAAATAGTCAAGAATTTTTACAAAATTCAAAAATACATATAGAATTTCAGGTAACATATTATAATAATAGCTATTACCGATATTTTCAAAATGAAACATTGTATTTTTTTGATGAAATTTCAAATAATGATACTAGTGTAATTTTCTTATTAGATACTTCAAAAATTGGATACTTAAATTTAAGTTTTATACTATATTCCTCCCATTTAAATATTTCATCAAATTTGGTCTTAGATTTAATCGAATTGAATGTAATCATTATTGAAAATATTGATTCTATTTGGAATTCTCCTTTTGGAATAGGTGTTTCTATAGTTGGAATTATTGGTGGAACTTTTTTCTTTTCAAAAGTGTGGAAAAGTGGATTTCAAAATAAAATTCGTAAAATTTTCAGTAGAAAATTAAATTCTGATTCCATTTCATCAAGCAGATCAATTGAATCTTTAATTGATAAAAATTTAGAATATTCTAAAAGTGAACTTGGTAAAATTACGAAATATTATACTTCTTTCGCAGATCAGGATAATTTAGATATTAATAGTTTAAAGCAAAAAGAATTTTGGGATAATTTTTAGATTTTAACAATTAAAAAAATGATAATTAGGTAAATTTCAATGAGTAACAATAAGTATTTTCAATATATTCGAAAATGTTCCACAAAAACTCAGGAATTTGATTCTCCTCAAATTATCGGTAAAATAAGAAAAAAATTTAACTTAGATCAAAATGAAGCATCTCAAATATTAACTGATTTACAATTAAAAAATTTAATATTTATTGAAAATGAGAAAGTTAAAGTAAACATTTTAGCAAATCCAGTTCGTAAAAATATATATACATTGGTTAGTAAATTTCCTGGGATTTTTGTAAATGAAATAGGAAGAATTTTAAGTATTGGCTCAAATCATGTTCGATATCATTTATCTGAACTAACAACATTAAAAATGATTAAAGTCCATAGCTTTGGAAATCTGAAAGCCTTTAGCTTACCAAATATTTCAGAAGAAGAAACAAAAATTGGTATTTTTTTGCTAAGAGGAACTATAAAAAAAATAATGACTTTTTTAATCAATAATTCAGAATCTACAGAAAATTTTATGCTAGAAAAAATTGATATTCCAAGAAGTACCGCTATATACGCATTAAAAAAACTGATAGATGAAAAATGGATTAGAAAATCAAAAAAAAAGAATCAAAATTGTTATATCATCAATCCAAAATATCAAATTACTATCCAAAATACTATAATTCAACTCCAAACTATGAGTTTTTAATAAATTGGTAAAAATCTAAATCTTCTAAAAAAAAATATTATTAGTTTTTTATTGAAACAAGCACACCATTAATCGATTTATTAATTAAATCATTACTTGATTTTATGACCGATTTTTCATCATATATTTTAGCAATATAGTGAACAAAAATTAGATTGTATAATAAAGAAATGTTTATATCGGCTTTAGCATCAATACGATTAATTTCATTTAATATTTTCTTTGGAGGGATCATTCCTGTTTCATCTTTATACATTTTTTTTATCCAATCCCAACCTACAGTATCGAAAAAAGTTTTCCGGAGATATTCAAGAGTTTTTGTAATGACTAGATAATGAATCATGATATCATCACTATCCGTTTCTTTCATTCCTTGTATATTTACTTCTATATTTTGCTGAAGCTGACTTAAATCCACACTAAACTTATCTTCTAAGGCATTCAAATAACCTGCGACATCCCCCTTATAGATAAATGAAAAATAGTGATCTAAATCAGTTATAAAAAGATGAAGAAGTTTTTCTAACCCAGTAACTTTCACAAAATCGTTAACATTTGTTCCCATTAATAGATCTTGACCTTGACCTCGAACGACCAAAGCATAAACCCCCAATTGGAGCATTTCATTTTGAATTTCTGTCATCATTTTATCACTAATTAATAATATTGAAATAACCCAAGTACTTAAGACTAATTTAAATTTTGGATTTTATAAAATTTCTCTTTTTTTTTACCTTATAGTGAAGAAATATATGATATTTTATCCAATTTATATTTTAATGACCATAAAAAAATCAGAATTCATGATTAATACCAAAATTTAAAATTTTTTTTTTTACTCAACATTATCAATGTAATTCAATTTTTTATCTAATTTCTGCAATTATCTTGGCTTTAATTTAAATTATCGCAGCAATAAAATATATCCAGTAGAAAATATTAAGGATTTAAGAAGAAAAATGTCAAGAAGGGATGATTTAAAAGCTTTGCTTTCTTCCTTTTAATTATGATTTACCAGAATCAATGATGTTCCTCGGTCCCAGCCGATAATGAACAAATCATCCCAGAATTAATAAATGCACACGCCTTAAAAGATATTTCGAAAATATTTTCTTCTATCTTTGATAATGATTTTCCAATGAAAAGAAGTGGTTATCCTTCAAGTATATTTGCCATATTTCAAGCTATTGTCCAATTTAAAAGCTTATCGCCTCATAATGTTGCAGAAACAATGAATGAATCTTGTATAAAAAAGGGTGTGTCGTTTCAAAAAATTAATGTAATGAAATTTAAGAATCCAAAGTCTTGTCGGCGATTTCCCGATCAACCTGCCTTTTCGAGATATTTAGGGCAATTAAATAAATTGAATAAAATCGAATCGTTCTGGAATTCGGTTCAATTTGCACATCTATTGATCCTTAAACAAAAACAAATCATAATGTCGGATCTTACATTAATAGCAGACTATACTAAGGAATCTTGTCGTAAGAATAAAGATGATCCTTATTGTTTTGGCTCAAAAGAAGGAAAAACTCACCATAAAACGCTTACTTTTTCTATTATTTCTAATGGATTGCATCAAATTATATCTAACTTCAAAATTAAGAAACGAGTACACAAACTACCATACTTTGAACAAATCTATAATGTATTGGTATCTTTAGGTTTCACTATACGCTATATTCTTCTTGATCGTGGATTTTATCGTAAAGAGTTACTTTATGCATTTAAAGCATGGAAAATGACAGTAATAATGCCTGGTAGAAAATGTGCTCAGACAAATCAAAAAATTATAACCTACTTATTAGGGAAAGGAAAAAGATATTGTAAAGGTTTCACAAAATTGAAATATGCAAAAGGAATTGGATATCCAATGTTGAAATTTGATCTATTGTTATGTGCTAAAAGAAAAAAAAACTTATCATCAATATTGCGAGGACTTAAAGCGAATTTTATTGATTTAGATGCTGCAATAAAAGATATATTTCCCTTAATTGTGCTGATTGGTAATAAACGAGGAATAAACCGATTACGAGGCAATGAAACGCACATTCGGAATTTATACCGATCTCGTTGGTGGATCGAGATAGCGTTTCGTGAAATGAACAGATTAGGAATATCAACTCATTTGCAAGATAGAAATAAGCGATTGGATATAATGGGTGCAAAAAGTTTAGTGTATAATTTGTGGCAAGTTCAACGATATTTATTGAAAAAAAAATGTCCAAATAGCCCTGATCTAGAACTTAACATGTTTTTAGGTAAAACAAAAGAGTATAGAAACTTGAATTATATTGTGTAATTGTGAAATTAAAAACGTTTAAATTCGTAAGAATTTAAAAATAATAGAGGAAATCAAATATTGACTTGAATTACATTTTTAATGTTACTCAACAAAAAATAAAAAAAATTTATTTATTCTATGGATGATATTACTTTAAGATTAGAATAATTTTCTAAACAATCAATAAATAAGGCATAAAATTAGGAGAAAAAGAAAAATGGAATGTTATCATTGTAGAAATACTGGAAAATGCAAAGACTGTAATGGTACGGGATATAGAGTAGGAAGAACTAGTTGTCCTTCGTGTAGTGGAACAGGCACTTGCAGTTATTGTCATGGAAATTCTGGAAGAAGTAGTCCAATATCTCATCAAAATGTTAGAGGAAATTTTGGTAGTTCCTCGGGATTTGGAATTGCTGGAATGAATCAGGGGGGAATGAACCAAGGGGGAATGAATAATATGCCTGATTTTTCAAAAATGGCGCCTGAAGATATTGTAAAATATATGATGGATACCCTTGAACGTGGAAGGATATTTAAAAAATTGATAGGAATGGGTATGAGAAATATATCTAGCTATGGAGTAGGAATTTCTACAATTACACCAGTACTATGGAATAAATTGACATCAGGAACAATAAAAGAACAGAAAGGATGTGCTGAAATAGTAGGATATCTTAAAGAGGGGGCAGCAGGATTGTATAATAAAGTTGCTGATCTTTTATTCCATGAAAATTCTATTGTTAGACAAAATGCGGCTGAGGCGATGGAAAACTTAGGAAAATTGGCCATTACTGTTGAAGATCGAATTAAGGAAAGTATAGAAAAAGAAACTGATAAAAAAATAAAAAAGAAACTTGAAAAAGTTTTAAAAAAACTTAAAAAAGTCTCACCTGATGAAAAACAAATTATTGCAGATGAAGAAACCCAAAAAAGGCAAATCCTTGAAGATGTGAAAACCATGGAATCAGACGCTAAAAATATTAACATTACTAATCTTGGACAGACAACAAATGATTTCAGTCAATTTAAAAATGTGTTTTTCATGTCTCATGCTCTTCCTGATTTTCCATGGGTAGAAAAAGCAATAAAAGAAATATCTTCTTGGCCTGGATGTTATTGTTGGACTTGTGAGCGAGATATTTCTCCTGGTGAAGATTGGCTTACAGAAATATATAATGGTTTAGATGCATGTAACTGGTATATTTTATTTTGGAGTGATAAAGCAAAAGAATCAAAATGGACAAATGAAGAAATGCGGGAAGCAAAAACAAGGAGTGTTCAGGCAGGCATTCCAAAAGTGAGTATTGCAAATTTAGGCAATCAGGAATGGCCACGTTTACTTTCACGGCATCAGGGAGCAATGATAACTTCAGATGAAGAACTTCAAAAATGGCTTGAAAATCTTAAATCTATGGTAGAATTTTAAATATTAATTGTAATACTAATATTTGGTATTCTATTAACATATATCACCCATAAAATTATTGTGATATGAATTTTATAATATATTGGCAGAATTAAATTTTTTTTTGTTTTTACATAAATAATTAAATCTATAAAGAAGAAAATAATGAAATTCTTTAGAAAAAGGTTTCAATTAACTTTTAATATTTGCATCTTAGTCTTATCCATAAATAAATTTCATTAAAATTTGCTTTTTTTAAGGGATTTTTGTTAAATATATAGAATTAGAACAAGGATAAATAAAATGTAGCATCTCTAATATTCTTTCCTATTATTGTTAAATTACAAGATTTTTTTAGATATCGAAGCTTTAATGCTGTAAGAATATGGTCAATCTGAAATCTCTTCTGGAAGAACGAAAAGCAGTATTAGTTCTTAGTAATGGAAAAATTTTCCATGGAACGGGATTTGGGGCATCATCAAAAAAAATAGGGGAGTTGGTATTTACAACATTTACCGCGGCGGGATATTACTGTGCTTTAACCGATCCCAGCAATCAAGGTCAATTATATGTGTTAACTTATCCTTTAATTGGAAACTATGGTGTACCCGATTGGGAAAAAGATCAAGAAGGAATCACGAAATATTTTGAAAGTGATTCGATTAAATGTTCTGGTTTTATTGTTCATGAAGCATGCAAGAAACCTTCCCACTATGAATCTGTAAAGACATTAGATCAATTTTTAAAAGAGCAAAACATTCCTGGTATTGAACGGATAGATACAAGAGAATTAACAAAGATTTTACGCACAGAAGGTGTTCAAGTAGGGCTATTACAGGTTTTTGATCATGGAGAAAAAATTCCTTCTGATCAAGATCTAATAAAGGAAGTTCAAAAAGCAAAAGATCCCAATCTAAGACATTTGGTTCAGGAAGTATCTTGTAAAGAAGTAATTCACTATAAGAAGAAAGGTGCAATTGGGACAGTTATAGTTGTTGATTGTGGACTCAAACATAATATCTGCAGAGAATTAATTAAAAGAAATTGTAATGTAATTGTTGTTCCATATGATTATTCCTATGAAAAAATAATGGCCTTCATGCCAGATGGAATTCTCATTAGTAATGGGCCAGGAGATCCTAAAAATTGTATAGAAACAATCGAATTAGCTAAAAAATTAATTGATATTAACTTTCCCACTATGGGAATTTGTTTAGGAAATCAAATCATCGGTTTAGCCGCAGGTGGAGATACTTATAAAATGAAATATGGACATAGAGGAGGCAACAAACCAGTGATAGATTTACGTTCTGGAAAAGGAGTGATCACCAGTCAAAATCATGGTTATGCATTAGACCCTGACTTATTAAAAAATTCAGGATTTAAACCAATGTTTATAAATGCAGACGATAATACAAATGAAGGAATTTATCATCCTGACAAACCAATATTTGCAGTCCAATTTCATCCCGAAGCGTGTCCAGGCCCAGAAGATACATCATATATATTTGATGATTTTATTAAAAATATAAGTTATAGAGCTTTTACAGTTCCACAATACAATAATGGTGGAAAAAAAAGGAGTGAAAAATAATGCCTTTAGATAAAACAATAAAAAGAGCTTTAGTTCTCGGATCGGGAGCAATTCGAATAGGACAAGCAGGTGAATTTGACTACTCAGGTTCCCAAGTGCTAAAAGCATTACGTGAAGAAAATATCTATACAATTTTAATAAACCCTAATATTGCAACAATTCAAACAGACCCAACACTATCAGATAAAGTATATCTTTTACCTATCAATTCAACCTTTGTTGAAAAAGTCATTCAAATTGAAAAACCGGATAGTATATTACTTTCATTTGGTGGTCAAACAGCTTTAAATGTTGGAGTAGAATTAAAAAATAAAGGAATTTTAGAAAAATATAATGTTCGAGTATTAGGAACACCAGTTGAAGCTATTGAAAATACAGAAGACCGAGATCTCTTTAAAAATGTTATGAAATTATCAAAAATTGATGTATGTGATTCTGGTATTGCAACAACTCGGGATGAAGCGCAAGTAATAGCAGAAAGATTAGGATTTCCATTAATGATTAGAGTTGCATATACTCTTGGATGAGCAGGTTCGGGAATAGCTCATACTCAAAAAGATTTTGATAATTTAGTAGATAAAGCACTGGCTCAATCAGTAATATCACAAATTCTCATTGAAGAATATGTTGGCGGATGGAAAGAAATAGAATATGAAGTAGTCAGAGATATAAATGACAATACAATTACTATTTGTAATATGGAAAACTTTGATCCAGTTGGAATTCACACAGGAGAATCAATAGTTATCGCCCCTAGCCAAACATTAACTAATGAAGAATATCAATTATTAAGATCTGCATCCATAAGAGCCATTCGACAAATTGGTATTATTGGAGAATGTAATATCCAATATGCTTTACACCCAACTTCAAAAAAATTCATTGCTATTGAAGTCAATGCGCGATTAAGTAGAAGTTCTGCACTTGCAAGCAAAGCAACTGGATATCCACTAGCATATATTGCAGCAAAATTAGCATTAGGATTCACATTATTAGAATTGAAAAATACAATAACAAATATTACGACTGCCTGTTTTGAACCTGCTTTGGATTATGTTGCATTAAAAATCCCTAGATGGAATTTAGAAAAATTTAGAAGAGTGTCCAGAAGAATTGGAACTCAGATGAAAAGTGTCGGAGAAGTAATGGGAATTGGTCGAAATTTTGAAGAATCTTTTCAAAAAGCAGTTAGAATGCTAGATATTGGGATGAGAGGCCTTGTAGGGAATGATCAAGAAGAAGAATGGATGCAATACTCAAATAAAGAACTCGAAGACAATTTACATAGACCTACTGATGAACGATTTCTATTAGTTCCAATTGCAATTAAAAAAGGATACTCTATTGATAAAATCTATGAATTAACTAAAATAGATAAATGGTTTCTCTATAAAGTTGAACATATCGTTGAAATAGAGACAATGATAAAAGAAATTGCAGATAATAAGGATGATAAAATCAAAGCTAAGGTAATAGAATATGCCAAATTGTATGGTTTTTCAGATGGACAAATTGCAAGATATCTTAAAACAAAATCACAGGAAATTCGCAGATTTAGACATAAAAATAATATTCAACCTGTTGTAAAACAAATTGATACATTAGCAGCAGAATGGCCGGCAGAAACTAATTATTTGTATCTTACCTATGGAGGTTCTTCTGATGATTTAGATTATTCCAAAAATCATGAAAATTATATCAATGGAACAGGAAAGAAGAAAGTCATAGTATTAGGTTCAGGAGTATATAGAATAGGATCTTCCGTAGAATTTGATTGGGGTTGTGTAAATATGGCATGGGCACTCAGAGATGAAGGTGTTGAAGAAGTGATCATGATAAATTACAATCCAGAAACAGTAAGTACAGATTATGATATTAGCGATAAATTATATTTTGAGGAATTAAGTCCTGAACGAGTTTTAGATATTTGCCATAAAGAATATGCAAATGGATTAATTGTAAGCGTTGGAGGACAAATTGGCAATAATTTAGCACAAGAATTTACAAAATATAAAAAGGCTTTTAATGCAACTGGGATCGAAATTTTGGGAACTCTTGGAAAAAATATTGATAAAGCAGAAAATCGTATGAAATTTGGAAGTATTATGGATTACTTAGGAATAAACCAACCAAAATGGGCACAATTATTGGAGATGAAAGATGCACTCATATTTGCAGATGAAGTAGGTTACCCAGTATTAGTTCGCCCATCATATGTTTTATCTGGTGCAGCTATGAGAGTTGCTAACACAGAAAATGAACTTCGAGAATTTTTAGAGTTAGCTGCAGTTGTATCTAAAGATAATCCTGTTGTAATCACAAAATACTACCAAGATGCCAGAGAAATTGAATGTGATGGTGTTGCAGATGGGGAAAATGTTTTTATTGCCGGAGTAGTAGAACACATAGAAAATGCAGGTGTTCATAGCGGTGATGCTACAATGAGTTTTCCTGCCCCTTCACTACCTTATAAAATGTGGGAAAAAATTCAATTTGAAACTAAACGTATTGCTTTGGCTTTAGAAGTTCAAGGTCCTTTTAATATTCAATATCTTGTTAGAGGAAAAAAAATCTATGTAATTGAA
>CAYPTZ010000036.1:0-13015 GCA_964413395.1 uncultured archaeon
TTCCAATGGATCATGGTGTTTCGGATGGCCCTATTTTCGGAATAGAAAATATTGCTGAAAGTGTAAATAAAGTTGCCGAAGGTGGCGCAAATGCAGTACTATTACATAAAGGAATTATTAATGCAGGCCATCGAGGATATGGGAGAGATTTAGGTTTAATCATGCATCTTTCAGCGGGAACTTCATTAAGCACTAATACAAATAGAAAAGTTATTGTGACTACTGTAGAAGAAGCTATGAAATTAGGAGCAGATGCAATTTCCATTCATTGTAATGTTGGTGCAGAACATGATGCAAATATGCTTGAGGATTTAGGTAGAATTTCAAGAGATTGCAATAATTGGGGCATGCCATTATTAGCTATGATGTATCCAAGAGGTCCAAAAATTACTAATCAATATGATGTTGAAGTAGTTAAGTTTGTTGCTCGAGTGGGAGCAGAATTAGGAGCAGATATAGTAAAAACCAATTATACTGGCGATCCAGATTCTTTTAAAGAAGTTGTTAGAGGTTGTCAAGTTCCTGTGATTATTGCAGGAGGCCCAAAAGCAAAAAATGATCTTGAATTTTTGAAAATTGTAAGAGATTCACTTAGTGTAGGAGGGGCAGGAGTAGCAGCAGGTAGAAATGTATTTCAACATAAAAATCCTACTGGTATGGTAAAAGCCATAACCCGTGTAGTTCAAGAAAATGTAGAACCAGAAGAAGCATTAAAGGAGATTTAGAATGACAAAAGAACTATGGGTTTTCGCAGCACAGCATGATTTAGATTGGGAAGAGCGAAAAAACGCTATCACTGAGAGTTTAGAAGCAGGAGCAAATACTGTTTATGTTAAGGAAGGAGAATCTTCTAAAGTAAAAGAGCTAGGATCAATAAAAGTCATTGGTGGAAATGATGCTGATCTTTTAGTTGTAAAAGTAACAAAGGATGAAGATCTTTCGTTGCTTAATCAATCAACAGTTGCTTTTGTTGAAATAAATTCAAAAGAAGATGAAAGACGAGTTGTTGCATGCTCAAATAAAGTAGATTATATAATAATCGATGGGAAAGATTGGAAAATTATTCCTTATGAAAATTTAATTGCAGAAATTAAAAACGCAAAATTAATATCCATTGCCAAAGATATTGATGAAGTTAAAGTCAATCTAGGAACTTTAGAAAGGGGTACGGATGGAATATTATTAAACACAGCAGCTTCTGAAATAAAAAAAGTAGCAAAATTCCTCTCTGAATTAAATAAAGTAAAATTTGAGATAATTAATGCAGAAATTACTCAGATCAAAGAAGTTGGTATGGGAGATAGAGTATGTGTTGATACCTGCTCTATGTTAAACGTTGGTGAAGGAATGCTTATTGGTTCCCAAAGTAATGGGTTTTTTTTGGTTCATAGCGAAACAATTGAAAGTCCATATGTTGCCACTAGACCATTCAGAGTAAATGCTGGAGCTGTACATTCTTATATTATGGTTAAAGATGCAAAAACGCGCTATTTATCCGAAATATCTGCAGGTGATGAAGTTATGGCAGTAAATAACAAGGGAGAAGGTAGAATAGTTACAGTGGGAAGATCTAAAATTGAAAGTAGACCCTTGATGCTTTTTGAAGTATCTCATGAAAATAAATCTTATAAAGTAATTTTACAAAATGCAGAAACCATCAGATTAGTTGATGAAAAAGGTAACGCATTATCAGTTAGCAAGGCGAAAATTGGTGATAAAATCAAAGTGTATATCGAAACAGGGGGAAGACACTTTGGTATGAAAATTGAAGAAACAATTACTGAACAATAATAATTTTCCCTTAGAGAAACACTTTTTTTTTTATTTTATCAATATTATTAATATGAAGAGAGTCAAATTAATTGCACCAAAGAAAGCAATTATTGAAGATATAGCTATTCCTGATCTAAAACCAAACGAAATTTTGATGAGAATTGCCTATTGTGGAATTTGTGGAAGCGATTTGCACGCATCTATTGGGAAACATCCATTTGTACCCCTTCCTGCAACACCAGGACATGAATTTAGTGGATGGGTAGAAAAGGTAGGGAAAAATGTTACTAAATTTAAAAATGGAGATCGAGTAACTGCTGAACCCAATCTAGTTTGTGGAGAATGTTATAATTGTAAAACGGGCAGATATAATATATGTAATTCTTTAAGAGTTATGGGTTGTCAAGGAGATGGTGCAATGGCGGAATATTTTAAACTTCCTGCAAATAAAGCAATTAGAATTCCTGATGAATTGTCCTTAAAACATGCAGTACTTATAGAACCTATCGCAGTAGGAACTCATGCCATACATAAAGCCGGAGATTTATTTGGAAAAAATGTAGTTATTATTGGATCTGGCATGATTGGACTAGGAGTATTAGCTGGAGTTAAAAAAGCAGGTGCCAATAAGATATGGATATCAGATTTTACTCCATCAAGACTCAATCTTGCTTTGGATATCGGAGCCGATCGAATATTAAATGCTACAGATAATATTATATCAATAATAAAAAAAGAAGCAAGTTTTACAGGAATTGATATTGTTTTTGAATGTGTTGGAAATAGCTCAGCATTAAGAACATCCATGGAACTTATCCGTAAAGGAGGAAAAGTAATTGTAATGGGAGTTTATGAAGATGAAGTTAGAATAAAAGCGGCAGATTTACAAGACCGAGAAATTCAATTAATAGGAACACTCATGTATACTAGACAAGACTTTCAAGATGCTATTCATTTATTATTAAATGGAGATTTACCATCTGATAAAATTATTGGAAAAATATTCAAATTAGATTATGCTAATGAAGCTTTCGATTATGCCCGTAATCATAAAGAGACTATCAAAACTATTATTGAAATAAACTGTGAATAGTTTTTTTTTTTAAATAGTTTCTTTTTTTATAATATTAGAAATGGGTGTAAGAATAAAATCACTTATTATTTCAAAAAAGATAAATCTTGATGATTTGAAGGGAAAAAGCGTAGCTATTGATGGAATGAACATGCTCTTTCAGATACTTTATAATCCCATTCAAAAACAAAAAAAATTAACAGATTACTTCTATATGGATTCTACACAACGTGTAATTACACATATATATGGATGGCTTCAAAAGATATCTAATTTGTTTAGATATAAAATAATGCCAATTGTGGTTTTCGATGGAAAACCAGATAATTACAAACGATTATCTTCTAAAAATATAGCAAATGATTATTTGGCAGCAGAAACAATGTATAAATCTTGTCTAAAGAAGGGAGATTTATCAAATGCAAAAAATCATGCTTTAAGTAGATCTTATATGTTTACTAATTGCGTACATGAATCAAAATCAATATTAGAATTCTGCGGAATCCCAGTTATTATGGCACCTTCAGAAGCAGAAGCACAATGTGTGGAATTACAAAAGCAAGGAATTGTAGATTATGTCATATCAAATGATTACGATGTGCTACTTTATGGTGCATCAAATTTTATTCAAAAATTGACATTTCAAACAAGAATTAAAGTCAATAATATCTATAAAACTATTAAACCAGATATAAATTTGATAAATTTAGATGAAAATTTAAAAATGTTAAACATCACTAGGAGACAATTGATTGATCTAAGTATTTTAATTGGAAATGATTATTTTCGAGGAATTAATGGAATAGGAGTCAAGAAAGCGCTAGAATCTATTCATTATTATGGTAATATTGATAATATGATTAATAAATATCCAGAAAAATTTAAAAATATCAGTTTTTCGAAGCTAAATAAAATTAGAAATTTGTTTACAAATCCAATAACGATTAATTTTAGTGCAGAAAATTTACTCCTTAAACCATTTAATAAAATTGCACTTAGTAATTTATGCTTGAATGAGCATTCATTAAATAAAGAAAGAATTAAAAAAAAAATTATTATGATTGAAAAGAGATTTCAAAAATTTGCCCAATTTTTACAATTGAATCCCAATAAATTGAATTATTCTTTCAAAACAAATAAAAAATTTAATATTCATCTCCAGCGAAGACTTAATAGAGCTAAAAGTAGAAATAAAAAAGATTTTAAGCCTAATATTGAATTTATTTCTGCAGATCAAATCAATAAAACCTAAAAATAACTTTTTCACAGAGTTTAATTATCTCTGAAAAATAAGAGATTATTCCTAAAAAAAAGGAGTATAGAATTTTGGAAAAACATCAATTAAAAAAGATCACAATAGATCTTGGAATGGAAGGGCAGGTAAATTTCAAGATAGACCCAACTACACCTTATGGTCAATGGCCTCGTTTGGTAAAATTCCATTTCCTTAATTCATTGTTAATTTTAAAAAACATTGGACTTTTATCTAATGAGATTTTCAACAAATTTAGAAAAGATATTGAAGAATATGACAATGAAATTAAAGAATTAACGGATTTCATTAAATAAATTATCTTTGAATAAAAAATATTTAAAAAGATTAATCTAAATAATTTGTTAATGGTACTTGAAATTTTTCTTTCTTTATTTTTCCAACAATTTCCTTAACAGATGATAATTTTAAATGAGTTTTTTTAGATAATTCCATAGGATCTGCACTAACAACCATATCCACACTAGAAAATCCGGAATTAAAGATTATACGGGCTTTATTTCGTGATAAGGTTAACATATCATCAAAAAGATTAATTAATTCTTCTTTTACACCATATTTGATTCTATCACCAATAATTCTAAATTTATCTGCCAATTCGAAAGTTATATTCAGATATTCACCCGAATATAGCAAATATCTACAAATCGATTCAAATATCATAGATTCATGAGATATTTCATTTGTCAAAGAGAATAAATCACCCAAACCAAATTTAGGATGGTCCGCTAATATTGATTCAACTGTCTCTTCGTTTATCCAACTGTTTATAATCGGATAAATTCTATTATATTTTTTATTTTTATTCATGCAATAATTCTGTACAACTTTTTGAATCATATATACAGAATTAACAAATGAATTTTTAATGAGTATGTTTTTTATATTAATTGCTTCTGTAGGATATATAAAAAGTGAAATAATCAGATTTCCAAATCGAGAAAGACTATAAGCGCATGATTCAGGAACTTTAGATATCAGATTATTATCTTCTAAATAATATAACACAGATTCATGATTTATTAATAGGGGAATTAGATACGATATGATCTTTTGCTGTTCTGAGCCTACAAAATCAAAATAAATCTTTCTTATTAATTCAGATAAATGTATACATAACTTCAAATTGCTATTTTTTGAGTATGTATCCATTATATTAGTAGAATTTTGACCATAATAAATAGAACCTGGTTTACAAGAACAATTCATTCCATCATTTAAATCAATAAAACAGTAAAAAACTGAATTTTTTGATATGAATTTACCTTCAATTCTTTTATTCCCTATAGAATTTAATTGGAATTTAAATCTTTTTTGAAATTCATCTTTTTTATAATTTGGACTCACTTTTTTTAGATAATAATTGAAATCCATCGCTTCTATCGAGAGATATTGCATTAAATTACTAAATTTATTCTGATTGGAATTTTTATTTTTTATATTATTCTGATTTTGAAATAGAAAGGCGTAGAAGGTTTTATTAAGAAAAATATTGATTTGGTTAGGAGTGATATTTTTCATTTCATATATTAATAGTAAAACTAATTCATGCAGAGTATTCTTATTATTTAGCTGAGAATTCAAATTTGCATATTTAGGCTCTAAAGAAGAATTTAAACTATCCTTAAAATTAAAATAATGAGAGAGGGTAAAACTTTTTTCTGCTTCATTACGTAATAAAATAAAAGTTTTACCTACATCATCAAATCCCAATCTTCCCGCTCTTCCTAGCATTTGATGCATATTATTTGCGCTTACAGGAATAAATAATCCATTAGAGGTGAGATTTACTTTAAATTTTGGATTTGAATAATCATCTTCAGTTATATTTATATTTTTTCGATATTGTATTATATCCGAAACGATTACATAACGAGCAGGAGTATTGATACCTGCAGCTAATGTAGTGGTAGCGACTAAAACTTTAATTGTGTGATTGCAGAAATATATTTCTACCATTTTACGGTCTTTCGAATTTAGAGAAGCGTTATGATATGCAATACCCTTTCCAACAACATCTTTTAAAATAGTGGCAATTGATTTAGTTCTGTGAAAATTATTTTGAGCTTTTCGACATTCTTCTTTTTCTTGATCGGATAAAGATTTGGAAACAACATTTTGAAGATTTTCGCAATATCTCAAGCAATCTCTCCTTTTATTTACAAATACTATGATTTGACCTTTTGTTGCTAAAGCTTGTTTTACAATTTTTTTTATTTCACTTAATTTATTTTTATAGATGTGTAGATTATATTCCAATTTAATTGGTCTTTCTTTAGCTAAGATCAATTGAAATTTTTTACCAAATGAAGATAACCATGAAGAAAATTCGATATAGTTTGCAATTGTTGCACTTAATGCAATAACTTGAATGAAATCGATAGAGCTTAATAATCGAGTGATTAATAATTCTAATCTCGCACCTCTACCTGATTCTCCAATTTCATGGATTTCATCAATAACTACAACTTTTAAGTTGTTCAAAAATGAATTCTTCATTCTAAAAAGTGCATCACATTTCTCAAAGGTAGTAATAATTAAATCTACATCTTCAATCATTTTATCTTGCTCTTCTGTATCTCCTGTAATTGCTTTAATTTCAATATCAAATGAAGAAAATAAATTTTTGAATTGTATTTCTTTTTCAGTTGCTAAAGCTTTATATGGGACGAGATAAATTACTTTACCAAACTCCTTTAAAAGGACGTTTGCTATCGCCAATTGAGCAATTAGCGTTTTTCCCGACCCTGAAGGAGTACAAACAAGGAAATTTTGATGAAAAAATAATCCTTTATTGATGGCTTCTACTTGAATACTGTGTAATTTTGATATTTTTTGAGAGATTAAGAGATCTTTAAGTTGTTCATAAAAAATTATATCTTCAACGTTCATTTCTATTTTTTTATCAAATTAAATTATATAAAACCAAGAAGGTGTCTATAAATTCAAAGGTAAATTACTATTTTTTTTCCGACATTAAATAATTTAGAATATAAATATAGTTTAGAGGAATAATATGAGCGATATAGCAATTAATAGAAATTATTATAAATATAATAAAAGTATTCATATTTTAGATGCACGATATAAAGCAATTATTAGCTTACCAATTGGATCAATGAATGGAAATAAATTTCCAAATTGTATAAAATGCGAACACCGCTTGAAAACAAATAGATGTAAATGTATAAATGGATGCAAAAAAATAATTGAGAAATTCAAATTGGATAAGAATGAGATTTAAAAATTAAAAAACGTCCTTTATCTAGCCTATATTGAAATTTTTTTTCAATTCTTTTATTTTTCATATCATTTCTTTGAAGATTATCTGAATTATAAGCTAAATCTTGAAAATACGTTATTTCATCTTTATTTTCATAACTATCAGAAAATTTAGTTTTTTTTTTTAAAAAAATCCATATACCCTTTAAATTTTTCATAATATCACCATAATAAGGAATCATATCATGATAAATAGAATTATATGAGATGTGATGAGTTAATATTATTGAAAAATGGAATTTTTTTGATAATTCTATAATTTTTGGAAATATTTGGGTTGAAATCACTTTCATAATTTTTAGATATTCAAAATAATCTTCACAAAAACCAATCTCAGTTTTGATTATTCTGGATAAAGAATTAATAATTAATATTTTTGGAGGCATTTCATTCGGATTAGAACGATATTTTACTAATAAACGGGTCAATATTTCATTTAATGATTTAATGTTCATAATCTTTGATAGAAAAATATCTTTAGAGTATTTCGATAAGATACTATTATTCTGGATTTTTTTTTTTGATAAACTACCTTCATTATCAATAATATAAATTGATTTTAGTAAATGAATCATTGAATATCTTAAAAATTCCAAAATTAAAGTGGATTTTCCCGAACCATTAGCCCCTACAACATGAAAAATATTATTTAGCCTATATTTAGATTGTTCGTTTTTCAAAAAATTACAAATATTATATTCTAATAGTTTAAATAAATAGTTTGAAAAAAAAAGATCCTTATTGTTCATATTTATTTCATTCATTGCTTTAGTTTTTATTTCCATAATTTAATAGATCCTTAAAATTTTTCAAAAGCTGATTGAATCAGAATAGTATTATCTCCTTGCATTACTTCATTATTAGTTTCGGTTTTTTTTTCTTCTAAAACATCAATTAAAGTTTCAATAATTGCAGATTTTTCAATATTATCGTCAATTAGCTTTGAATAATTAGAATATTGCCCCTGTTTAACATATAAATGTAAGAATTGAGATATTTCTAATTCATATCTTTTTATTTCTTCGATAAAAAATAGGAGCAGATCAGTTTCAGAAATGGCCTTATGGGTGAATTCAACGATTTTTTCTTTAAATAAATGTTTATTTTTATGCAATACTTTATGTATTCGATTTTTAGCATTTGTTAAAATATCATTTATTGATTCTGCCATTTTAATACCCTCCTGTAAAAAAAAAAATCAGGCAAGAGGATCAACTGGGATCTTTTTAGATATGGTTATTTTTTTCTTTTTGCTAGTTTTTTTGCTAATTTTCTTTCGTTTGATATCTAAAGTTGCCTTCTTCTTATTTTCTTCATTAGATGAGATCAACAAATTATCTTTTTCCTTTTTCTTAATATTAGAATTTTTCACATCTTCAGGGTATTTTATTTCTTCACTATCGGAAATACCAGCTTCTGTGATAAAGAATTGTGTAGATTCTGGAGCTAAATCTGGAGCATCTACAATGGTAGCAGTCCTTTCCAAGGAAGAATTAGACTGAAATCCTTTAGTTTTAAATTGAATTCTAAAGTGGCAACCATGAGCTACAATATTGCCTCCAATAGCTTCATTTGATGCAAAAGATCCTTTCATCTGAATTCCTACTTGATTTGTTACTAATACTGCAATATTATATGTTTCAGCAATTCTAGATAAATCATGGATTAGTTTATTTAATACCTGTTGTCTCGCCGCCAACATCCCGATACCGATGTACTCAGACCGCATTAATGCCATTAATGAATCTACGATTATAATTTTAGCCCCTTTTTCTTTAATTGCTTGTTCAGCAGCCCTAACCATCTGAAGTTGATGATCAGTAGAGAAAATTCTTGCATGAAAGATATTTTGCAAGGCCTTGTCTATGGGCAAACCAAATCTTCTTGCTATTCGCTCAATTTTTGTTCTAGAAAATGTATTTTCGGTATCGATAAATAGAACGGCCCCTCCAATTCCACCTTTTTCTCGGGGAAGCTGTGTAGTGACACATAAAGTATGAGAAAGATTGGTTTTTCCACTTTTAAAACTACCATATACTTCGGTAATTCGTCCAGTCGAAATTCCTCCATCTAAAATCTCATCAAATGATTTACTTCCTGTTGTTATATAATCATAATTTTCATTAATTTCATCAACAGGTTTAAATGACGCCATTTGAAGCACATCACGAGCAGACCATATTAAATTTTTTGAAGATTTTGCACTTATTCCATCCATTTCTTCAAGATCTTTGGGAACACTCATAGCAAGAGCTTCAATACTTGTGATTCCTTCTTGGGATAATATTTTGATTTGTCGTGGTTTAATACCACTTAATTCTGCTAATTCCATATTAATCAGATATATTGAAAAACCAGTCTTTATAAAATCGAAAAATAAATAAAATAAAAAAAGATTTTCAATATTATTTAGTTATTATATTTTCAATATTATTGGATTCCAAAAACAGGTTATTATTCACATCTTGATTTCCCGATAGAAAAATTTCAGAGATGCTATTGGTAAGATTCATTAAAGTTTGGCTAATTATATTCAAAGAATTGCTTATGTTTGATATTTCTTTTTGAAACATATGATTTGTTTTTTTCTTTTTTTTAGTAAATTTCTTGCTTAACCAATATATAAGAAGAATAGAACCAATAATTGGATATTTTTGAAATAGCATAATTACAGCGATTAAAAGAATTATTTGGCCAATTTGATTCAATATTTTCATTTTTCCACCGTTTCCTAAATTAATAACTTCTCTATTTTGCACTAGCAAAAATATCAGATGCTTTTTTTTTCAAAAACCATTCCTTGATCCATAATTTATTAATATTGGGATCAGCGATATTTATATTTGATTTTATACATGATATTGGGATCCATATTTGATTGTATCCTGATACCTGATATGAAATTGCTTTGCTACTTTTATCAAGAATTACACCTGGTAATTCTATAAAATGATCAGATTTTTGAAATGAGTCCAATAAATTTGAATATGAAATATTACTACTACTCTCTTTCATATTTATTGCAGTGTTTTGAATAGTCTTTTCACCATTCTCTGCCTCAAATGAAATTCTTTGTTTACTAGAAGAATTTGAGAGGTTTTCTATTTTTTCTTTATAAATATGATGTAATAAATCAAGAAATAATTTTGATTCAGGAAATTTTATTTGCTTCATATATCCACTAATAGAAAAGGATATTACCCCATCAACATTGGAAAGATTGATGGAAGTAGAATCATTTTCAAATTTATGGACAGTACTCCATTTACTATTTTGCCGGTTGAATATATTGATAATTTGGATTAATTCAAGAATATTAATCTTGATACTTTTTCCCTCTTTTAAAGATGGTTTTTCCCAATTCCCATTATCCTTTTTCTTAATAAATTTAAAATAAATACTTGGTTCATTTAATCTAGAAGAATCCAAAATTATTCCCGTTTTTTGTCCAAAAAATGAATAAGAATGATGTTCCATATTATGTTAAATATCAAGAGTATATAAAAGTGAAAATTTGAGGGTGTACGAAAGTTAGTGTTTTAGGTGGAATATTTGAATAACATTTCCAATTTTTCAAAAGATTTTTTTGATAACAAACTAAAAACTAATTGAAAATCAAGAAATAAATTAAAAAATTTATGTTGGGAAAACAATGAGACAAATATACCAAACACAGACTTCAAATAAGAAGAAATACCCTTATAAAAATAAGACAATAAGTGGTAAAAAAATGTTACTCCTATTTACTTTTATTATTATGATTATACCTGGGAGTATTATGACGTACAAAATTTCCATGGACACAGCAAACAAAGTTTCTAGGAATTTATCAAACCAAATTTCCATAGACACCCCTCTAGTGAAACCAGCCGCAGATCCGACTGCATTCATCTCAAAATGGAATACGAGTATAACTAACACAGGTTCTAGTGCAACTAATCAAATTAAATTACCCTTAACAGGAGAAGCCAGTTATGATTTTATCGTGGATTGGGGGGATGGTTATACCGACAGAATTACGATAACAAACTATTCTAGTGCGATTCATACATATACACTTGAAGGAATATATGAGATTAGTATTACTGGCACTATTATTGGGTGGCAATTTGAATATCAAGGAGATCGTTTGAAATTGCTTGAAATCCAACAGTGGGGATGTTTAAATCTTGGAAATTTAGGTAGTTATTTTCGACAATGTGAAAATTTTAACCTCACTGCAACCGATAATTTAAATTTAACGGGAACTACAAATTTAAACTCAGCTTTTTTGGGATGCAGTAATCTTGGGAGTAGTGGAGGTATGGGAAATTGGAATGTCTCCCGCGTGACTGATATGGGAAATATGTTCTATAATGCTGGAAAATTTGACCAACCTCTCGGAGATTGGGATGTTTCCAGTGTGATTAATATGGCTGAGATGTTCGCTGGTGCCGACGCATTTAACCAACCTATTGGAGATTGGAATGTTTCCAGTGTGATTTCTATGAGCACTATGTTCTATTATGCAGAAACTTTCAATCAACCTCTTGGAGATTGGGATGTCTCGAGTGTGACTTTAATGGATTGGATGTTCTTGGGTGCAAAAAATTTTAACCAGCCTCTTGGAAATTGGAATGTCTCGAGTGTGACAACTATGTGGGTTATGTTCAGCGGTGCAAAAAATTTTGACCAGCCTCTCGGGGATTGGAATGTCTCGAGTGTGACGACCATGAATTATATGTTCGAAAGCATGTCATTATCCTCTGAGAATTATGACCATTTGTTAATTGGATGGTCTCAATTACCATTACAAAATTCAGTCAGATTATTTGCTGATGGTTCCTATTATCTCTCATCTCAGGCTAAAATAGCTCGACAATATATTATCGATACATTTAATTGGGTCATTATTGATCTAGGAGAAGAATTACAATTTGTTTTAGAACCGATCTCCAGTACTTCAACACCAGGTATGATAGACTTATCTTGGGATTTTATTTCGGGTGTTTTAAGCTATGATGTATACCGAGATACCATGGAATTTACTGATGTTACTGGAATGACACCAATTGCCTCTACAACCAATTTATTATATAGGGATCAAAATCTTTCCAATGGAACGTATTATTATGTCATCGTTGCTCAACTACCAAATGGCTATACTTTAATCTCAAATGTACAAAATACAACCGTGAAAATTGAAAGTTCTAATACTGATGATACAATTAAACAAGGAATCCCATCCTATCCGTTAGAAGGAATTGCAATATTTGGATTGATTGCTATTCTATGGATTAAGCAAAAACACAACAAATATTAAACTAGATATATTCCATCTTCTTCAATTTTTTTTTTTTAATACTTTTTGAAGTTTAGCTTAGTGCGTAGTTAAAATTAAGATAAAAATCAGTATTATTCAAAACACTAACATTTGTAAACTGCCGAAAATTTAATATTTTTAAATAGTATTGATATAATTTATAAAAAATCGTGAATTCAATTGCAAATATGTTATTTTTGTGATTGAATTATAATCAATTTTAATCTCAAATGATTTTTTTAAGGGTAAATCTAAGATTTTTGAAAGAATTGAACGAATAGTCCCCCCATGAGTAATAATAAATATTTTAGTT
>CAYPTZ010000037.1:0-12991 GCA_964413395.1 uncultured archaeon
CCCAACAATTAAGTACTTTAAGTTTAATTAATTGTCCCAAAATGGCAGGAATCTCTGTTAGTTCATTTTGAGCTAAATTAAGAATTTGAAGTGAATTTACTTGATTTACGGTACAATTAAGAGTTTTTAAGTGATTACGTTGCAAATCAAGAGTTTGAAGTTGATTTAATTGCCAGAGGATCATAGGAAGTTCAAGAATTTTATTAAAACTTAATTTAAGAGTTTTAAGTTTTGATAATTGACCTATAGTTGTGGGAATTTTGATAATTTGATTGTGAGATAAATCAAGATGTTGAATGGCAGTACACTGACCAAGTGTTAATGGAAGTTCTTTTATATAATTGCCTGATAAATTAATAGATTTAAGTTGTGTTAATTGCCCAATGATCTCAGGAAGTTCTTTTAAATTAGATCTGGATAATTCAAGGATTTGGATAGTCTTTAATTTTCCTATAATTTTAGGAAATTGTATGAATTTATTATCTCGTAATATAAGGGTTTTGAGTGTGGGCAGCTTTTGAATAACTTTAGGTACTTCAGTAAATTTATTTTGTCCTAAATTAAGAGTATGAAGTGTTGTTAAATCTCCAAATATGGAAGGAAGTTCGCTAAAAAGATTATTACCTAAATCAAGTTCTTCAAGATCTGCCAATTGTCCGAATGTTGAGGGAAGTTCAGTTAATTTATTTCCCCAACAATTAAGTACTTTAAGTTTAATTAATTGTCCCAAAATGGCAGGAATCTCCTCTATTTTAGTACGTTTCAAATCTAATTCTTCCAAGGACGTTAATTGTCCGATTATAGAAGATAAATCTTTTAAATTATTATGTGATAAAAGAAGGATTCGTAATTTATTTAATTGTCCAAGAATAGAAGGTATTCTTGTCAAATGATTTAAATTTAAATTAAGAATTTGCAATTGATTAAGTTGCCCAAGTATGGAAGGAAATTTCTTGAACTTATTGAGACTTAAATCAAGTGAAATTAATGCAGTTAATTGATTGAACGTGGCAGGCAGTTCAGTTAACTGATTATCGCTTAAATCAAGGTTTTTAAGGGCAGTTAATTCACCAATTGTAGTAGGTAGTTTACTCATATAGTTGTGATTTAAAATAAGAGTATGAAATGCAGTTAATTTTTCGAGATTTGTAGATATTTCGGTTAATAAATTATCACTCAAATTAAGGGATTGAAGTTTAGTAAAAATTTCTAACCCAGATAAATCTTTAATTTTATTGTGAGATAAATCAAGTACTTCAAGTTCATAATCCTTCAATCGTTCTTGAATTTCTGTAATTGACGAAATTCCTTGGTTCTGGATTATTAATGTCTTCTTTTTTTTAATTATTTGAATGTAAAATTTCTTTTCATTATAAACAATATAATTTGGACTCATCATAATTTTAATCTCTAAAAATAATAATATACAAAAAAAAATATAGTTTATATTTTTCTAAATCAAAAATAGTTATTTATTTAATAATTTTAATATATATTGTGCAAAATTGTGAGTTTATCCAAATTATTAAAACCAATTGCAATTGAAGATTTGAGCACAGATTTTATTGCTAATTAAAAAAATAATCACCTAAATTTTTTTTTTTATTATCAAGAAATGAGGGAAGAGGGTTTTTTTAGATAATATGAAAAAATAAAAGAAAATTATCATAAAAAAAATAATGGAGGAAAAGATAATGGGGATTACAAAGAATAGATTAGATGAAATAGATTTAGTTCAGGCCATAACCAAACAATTATGGATTGAGAATATCTATATTCAATTTGATCCTGAAGGTGGATTTATCAAATTGAGTGATAACTCAGGAACATTAGAGGAAAAATTTTGGATAAGAGATCAAGAATCTCTATATATATTAAAATTAATCGGTTCTGGAAAATATCCTGGAAAGAAGGGAATTGATTTTGATGTAAAAGAACATGCATATGGAATATTTACTGATATTCATAATTCAGGATGGGAAGATAACAAAGTACATGTTAAAGTATGTAAACATTGTGATTCCTATCTTGGAATAGATAATACAAATAATAATACACAAATACGACGTGATCCAACGAAAAAAGCAGATTTTATCTGGGAGGATCATCATTGGGGGAAAAATTGTCCATTTTGTAAGAAGAAATTAGAAATGACAGAGAGATCCCCTAAAAAAGTGAGGGTAAAATTTGATCCAACAGGAAAAATTATTGATTTACAACGAGATTGGGATGAAACTTTGCAAATCCCAGTTACTATGTTTCCTGTAATCTATAATGGAGAAAAATTCTATTTTATGTATTATGATTCGGTCCCAGAAATCCTTCTAATGGATGATATTTATGATATTGAAAATTATTCCAGCCAATATGGCCCCTTTAGGATAAAATTAGCTAAAGGTCGATTTAAAGTGGTAAGTGAAATAGAACCTATGTTTTAAAAATAATTTGTTTTTATTTCAAACTTAATCTCAATTAAAAAATTGAAAAAATTGAAAAATTTGCCAAATTTTAATTTATACAGAATATGTTTCAAAGTGGTGGATTTTTAAAATGAATATCGATGAAATTCAAAAATTATTAGGGGAGTATATTGATTATATTATCAATGAGTTAGCAGACATTAAGGAATTTATTATATGTTCATACGTTCATGATGAAGTAAATAATTCAGAATATATAGCACTCATTATTCCTGCAAATCTTACTGAATCTACCAAGTCAAAAATTAATCAAGCACGATTGAATGAATATCTAAAATTTTTAATAAAAACATGTAGAATCCCTAACTATGATGATTCAAATTTCAACGTAGCGAAAAATTTCCTTTTGGCCCAAAAAAATGAATATATTGTTTCTCGAGAGAAATTACTTGCAATCCTCGCTCAAAAATATGTTGCACTAGGAATGGGATATTGGTTATCAAAAAAACTTAAATATAAAATTAATAATTCAAAAAGTCCTGCAATTTTAATTCATATGGACCAAACCCCGGGGCAATTCTTAATGATTCTTCGCTCTTTAAATATGAATGATGATGGATTAATTTTTTCTGTTGAATCCGAATTAGAAAAAAGAATACATAGTAAATTTGGAAACTCAATAGATCTTAAATTTTTAAATGAAACATCAACAATCACCCAAGTAGACGATAAGTCCCAAAATATAGAAAAAAATCATAATGAAAATCTGCCTTCTAAAGCTGTCAATATTGCTAGCCAGGATCGAACAAATCAAGAGACATTACTAAAACAAATTACCACTCAATTTTATGAGACAATCGACTATATTCACAAAGATTTATCACATATATCAGAATTTTTAATATACCCCTACAACTTGAAAGAAGATGATAAGATAAATCAAATTTATTTAATCATTCCCTCCAATTATTTTGAATTTGAAGAAACGAAGATACCTAAACAACGTTTTAATGAATTTATGGAATATCTGATTAAAGCAAAAAAAATTCCAGAGGGAAATAATTTCCAAATTGCAAAAAATTTTCTGATGTCCAATAAAGAACGATATACTATTTCTCAAGATCAACTATTATATACGCTTGCTCGAAAAACAATCGGATTAGAAAATAAACTTTGGATTTCCCAAAAAATAAAGTATGCGTTAAATGATGCACTAAGTGATAATTTGTTTATACATTTAAATAAAAATCCTCAAGAAATCTATCTCATGATCCGGTCCTTAAATATGGTTGAGAATGGAGATATTTCATCTATCGAATCTTTAATAACGAAAGGAATTAAAGAAAAATTCAATAATAAGATAAATTTACATCCAGAAATTAATAATATATCAAAAAACGAAATCGCTAAAAAAGATAATATTATTGAAGAAACCAAAGAAGAACCGATTTTTACCACTCATATATCAGAAATTCAAAAGAAATTGAGAGAATATATTGAATTTATTATCAATAATTTACCAGAAATAACGGAATTTATTATATATTCTTACCCGATGGAAATTGAACAGAAAACGAGCTATCTTTCCCTATGTATTCCTTCGAATTTAAACATATCTTCTAAATCACATATCGATCAAACATCTCTTGATAAATATATGGCATTTTTAATTAAAACTTGCCGAATTCCAAACTTTGAAGATCCAAATTTTAATATCGCAAAAAATTACCTCCTTTCTAATAAAAATAAATATAGTATGCCCAGAGATCGATTTCTCGCCATTTTAGCTCAGAAATATGCCGCATTAGGGAAGGATTATTGGTTATCCAAAAAATTAAAATATAAAATTAGCAATCCCGAAAATCCACCTATTTTGATTCATATGGAACAAACTTCTGATCAAGTCTTTATGTTACTCCGATCTCTAAATATGATTGAAGATGGAATATTTGTGACAATTGAAAATGAATTAACCAATATCATTCAAAAAGAATTTGGTGATAAAATCAATCTTGAAGCTTTACATGAACAAGTAATCGAAAACAAAATAACCCAAAATCCAGAACATATACTTGATATTACCACGAATTATAAAAAATCATCAAGAAGAACTTTGAATATTACTAAAAAATCCACTACAACAATAGAAAAGAAGATTCCAGTAAAGAAAGCTGAAAACAAGAAAAAAAAAATAGTGCCGAAAAAAATGTCTTTTGGTATTAAGTCGAATAAATCAGAAGATGAAAATGTAACCTATTCAGAGGAAGAAAAAATGGAAATGGGAAGAAAAAGGTTAGTGGAAAGAAGGCAGAAGGAGAAATATGAAGATTTTACTTTTTAGTAATGTTATTTTTTAGATTTCAATAATTCTTTTCTTTTTTATATAAAACAAGATAGTTATCATCAGATTTTCCTGTCCGTTGATATCCACATTTTTCATAGAAGTATTGGTTTTTTTTACTAAATGATGGAGTTTCTAAAGTCCAAACTGTAATATCAAGATGCATTTTTTCCATTAAATTGATGCATTCTGTTCCATATCCTAAATTTTGATAATCAGGGTGTATCACAAAATCTTCTAATTCAAAAAGATTCGTTTTAACATTCTGTAACCAAAAACTTCCAATTATTTGGTCTTTTAATATGATTAAGTAATAAATATTGGATATGATTCCTTCTATTGTGCTTTGAAAGGAATCGTAATCGGGTGGCCCTCCGTCTGTACCTGAACCAAATTTCCGATGTTCGTCGTTATATGCTGCTATCCTATTTTGAGTTATTTTTTCTGCATTATGTTATTGAGCTCGTTTTAATTTCACCACTATGTATCCTTTTCCCTGAATTATGAATTTCACATAGGGTAATGATTGGAAATTGATAAAAATATCCCATAAGATAATAAAATTTCCATATGATTTTATTCAAGATTTTATCTATGAAGTTGGATTTTATTCAAGATTATAATAAAATTTCCCAAACCAAATATCAATAAAAATCATTGTAACGTATTTAAATGGAGTTTTAATGAAGGGTTATCGAAATAAATTAAATTTAATTATGGTTTAGAAAAAATTGATTTATATTTTTCTATCGTTTGAGATATTAAGTAAGTGAATGAAGAATCAATAATATATTTTTTTTTTTCTGAAGAAAAATTTGTTAGTATACCAATTTTTTTTAATTTCCTTATAGAGTAAAAAATGGAATTTACTGGTTTCGATAATGAATTTGCAATATCATTTAATTTCTGTCCATTAGGATGTAATAAAAGATGAGTAAGTAAATTTCGAAGAGAATCTTTTAATATCACATAACCTATTGTTATTCTCTTAAGATCAACTTCTTTTAAGCTGTACGCTTTAATTTTATTAAACCTAATATAATGGATAAGGTTAAATTCTAATAGAAATGTAATATGCCATAAAGTTTGTCGAGTTCCTAATGAAAGATATTCCATAACGATTTTTGAGTATATTCCAGGATATTTTTGAATTAATTCGTAAATTTTCTTTCGAATTGTGTTTGTTAATATATTAATATTTACAGAATCATCAAAAGCAACAATTAAGGCGTTATTATCTATAAAAAAAGTTAGGATTTTTTTTATACTTTCTTCATCAAGATGAAATTTTTTTCTTAAGCTTGATAATAATTGATTGTAATAGATTTGTTTCTGCGATCTTTGGGGACATAATCTATAGATGTATTCAAAATACTGGGAGTAATCCTTATGCTTTTCATCAAGATCTAAACTAGATTTAATAAAATGATCAGGAGTATCCGCTACGATAAAAAGGAACAAAGAATCACCATAATTGGAACATAAAATTTTTCTTGTATCTATTTTAATTTACAACCATTAAAATTTTTTCAAGCTTTTACAGAATATTGAATCATCTATATCATTTATATCTAAATTAATATATAAGAGGTCTTTTAAAACAAAATTTTCCATTCGTTGTTGTGTTTTAGTGTTAATCATTTGTAAATCTATTCCAAAATTAATAGTTGATTTCAGTTTTAATCTATCTGCTATTATTAATGGCTTTTTAGACAGATTTGAAAACATTTTATTCCTAAATTGGTTAATGACTACGATTGCTAATCCTGATATCAATAAAATTCCAATTATTAGAAATGAGATTGATAAAAAATCTTTAGATTCTTCAATAATAATAATTAATGAATTATCAGCAAGAAAATTCAATGATGTGCCCGCTTCTCCGGAATATATTTCTAGTTTTAAATAATTTTCACCTATTTGGAGATTATTTGTTTCTATATTCAGAATAAAATGATTATTATTTATTTTTGTATGATTAAACAAATTATCATTTACCCAAATAAAGAGAGTTGTATTATTTCCATTAAAAATATGGATTTGGATGATTTCTTTGTCATTTTGTGCTAATTTAGAATAATTTGATGTTGTTGTCTCAAAATATGGTTCGTTATTTATTTGAGATAATAATGGATTAAAATTAGATTTATCTATCGTTTGAGAATTAAATGAAACAGAAAATAAAAAAAGAGGAAGAATTCCACTAAAAATAATTAATGCACTTAGCAAAATTTTAACATTTTGTTTTTTTTTATTTTTTAAAGTGAATTTCTTCCAAATTTGGAAGAATATACTGTTCAATTCTCTTCCCATTAATTAAATTACCTTTTTTTCTTTATATACATTGTTAATACCATTGCAAATAAGGTAAATACAACAAAGATATTGAAATTATACCCTGGTATACCACCTTCTTCAGAACCATTTGATGGTGTTAGGTCATTTCCCAAAGCATAATAACAATTTACTTCTATATCATTCATATAAATGCTATTAGATTCTTTTCTTTGTTCATATTCAGATTCACTCCAACTTGAAGAATTATATTTATACATACACATTTCATCAAGATCTCCATTTGAAATATCAGGTTCTCCAAAATAGAATGTAACTGAAACAAATTCTATTTGTTCTACATCTTCTACTTGAATTTGATAGAAATGGGCTAAAGAAATACCTTCTAAACCATTATCATCTGTTGGATTTGTTTCGAAATATGTTAGTCTTATTTCAGTAGGACCACTGCATTCAACCGTAGCTGTCATCCAAATTCCTGATTCATCAATACATTCTATAGCATTAATACCTTCAAATAAATCTTGCCAGATTCCATTTGTGAATTCTTCAGGAAGAGTTGTAGGAAGCACCACCACACTTTCACAATTAGAGAGATAAGAAAATCCACTGGCATTAATTGCAACAACAACATAAAAATATGTTCCTTCAACTACATCATTATCCGCACTAAAAGTAAGGCTAGTGACATTTACTAAAGGTTGAGTTTCATTAATTTCTATTTCTTCAATTTCCAAATCTGGCATAAGGAGTGTTTCATTGACTTCTACAATTTCCTCATTTGAGCGGAATAATTTATAATGTGTAGCTCCTTCCACGGAATTCCATGATAAAGAGATATTTCCATCAATATCAGGAGAATCAATTGGATTTAATACGGGAGTTGAAGGCCTATCACCAATAAATGCATTGATATAAGAGAATTCACTTCGTTGGATATTGCTAAGGCGGAAATCGTCCCATAACCCTTTAGCTGAGAGAGAACTACCAATTTCACCGGTTTTTCCAATTCCATAATGTGCTGTATCGTTGTCAAGTTCCGCTGTTGATGCTGTAGAATTTTCTAGCTCTCCATTAATCCATAATTCTTGCCCGCGTGGCCCCCATGAATAGGCGATGTGATACCATACATTTTCTTCAATTTGAGTTGAAGAGTGGAGCGTTATTTCTAATCCAGAATTGGAAACATGCATGGCTTTGATTGTTCCATCGTTTGTATGATATACTTGTAAAGTATTATCGAATCCATCATCTCCCCCTAGAATATGTCTTGATGTTCCATCAGCAAAATCAAAATCTGCATTCAGGAAGAAAGATTCAATAGTTCCTTGAGACATATTGGCGGTATAGGCCCATTTTTGGTGATTTCGATCGTCTGCATATTGCTCGATTGACCTCCATCCATCAATTGCATCCCAACTATTATATGACCAAGTTCCATGCGTTTCAACCGAATGGCCCATTATATCATAATTTTGACTATTTAATGGAGAACATATTATTGTGTTTGCATCAATAAGATCTGCGATTGGGGCTACTGTTTGTCGTTGACAATTCGATGGATATGACATTCCACTAGCATTGGTTGCAACTACAACATAGTAATAGGTTCCACTATCTAAATAAATTTCCTTAGTGCCCTCAAGGTCTGTGGTATTTACTACTGTGAGAGATTCATTGATTTCTGTAATATAATCATTTGAACGATAGACTGTATAATTAGTTGCGCCTTCCACTGGAAACCAATGTACGTTAAAATTTCCATCCTCATCTGGGGAATCAAATTCATTTAATTGAGGTGTAGCTAGTTTTGGACCAATTATATCAAGTACTTCTGGAAACACAGTTCTTTGAATATTACTAAGGCGGAATTCATCCCATAGCCCTTGAGCAGATTTTGAGCTAACTATTTCATAAGTGTTTCCAATTCCAAAATACGTTGCATCACTTGAGAGTTCTGCTGTTGATGCTGTTGAATTTTCTAATACTCCATTGATCCATAATTCTTGACCTCTTGGCCCCCACGTATAGGCAATATGATAGAGTACATGTTCTTCAATCACAGTTGAAGAGGATATTGTCATTTCTGAACCAATATTTGAAGTATGCATCGCTTTAAGATAACCTTCATTAGTAGCATAAACCTGTAATAAATTAACCAATCCATTATCAGCACCTAAAATATGATATGAGGACAATGGATCGAATGTTAAATTAGTAGGTATAAAGAAGCATTCTATAGTGCCTTGAGCCATATCAGTACTATAGGCCCATTTTTGATGATTTCGGCCATCTTCATATTGTTCAATTGAATAATCTCCATTAATTGCATGACTTGAATTATAGGACCATGTTCCATTGGTTTCAACAGAATGGCCTAATTCATCAAGATTGTTATTCTCAAATGGACAATATATGATGGCATATTCGTCAGCAGCTTGTGAATTTGGTCTCATAAGTGGATTTATTTCTGAATTTAGGGAATTTAGACTAAAAATCCCAGTAATCGAAATCAATAAGAAAGCCATTATTTTATGTTTTGCATTCATTTTTGGTCTTTTCCTTTAGTTTTTAATTTTCCTGTCATTTTTAATGATTTTCATGAAATTTCTTTAATGGAATATATTATCTAATAATATTTTGACAAAAATTTAGATCTAATTACTATAATTTAGAGTTTTTTGTTTAAATATTTAGTAATATATTTTTCCATTACTTGAATTTTCTTGAAATTTATCATCTAAAAATAATGAAGATGTAAATTGATATAAAGCGGTGTGGTATTTTTTTAGAAAAAAATCATAAAAATTGAAATTGAATTTTAATCAAAAAAAAAATTTATATGACAAGAATTTCTTAATGCATCTTGAAAAATTTAATAGATTCCTATTTTAAATGATTTTATAATAGCTAAATCAATAGTTTATAAACTTCTACGATTTAAATAGATAAATCATGTTACAATGAAATTTTCTATTTTCACGCAATGTGATATATAATGAATAATAATATGCTAATTTCTGTGTGCAATTATAAAAAATCATCAAGAAGAACTTTGAATATTGCTAAAAAATCCACTACAACAATAGAAAAGAAGATTCCAGTAAAGAAAGCTGAAAACAAGAAAAAAAAAATAGTGCCGAAAAAAATGTCTTTTGGTATTAAGTCGAATAAATCAGAAGATGAAAATGTTACCTATACAGAAGAAGAAAAAATGGAAATGGGCAGAAAGAGGTTAGTGGAAAGACGGCAGAAAGAGAAATATGAAGATTTTTCTTTTGAATAGTGTTAATATTTGTAATGGATAATTTTATTTTGTGGAAATCACTGATATTTATAAAAAATAGAAGTAAAAAAGAGAATTAAATATCTATACATGTTGGTCAAAAAGAATCGGATTGCCATCGGGATCTATCACGGTAAAACTGGCAGGATCAGATGTCTTCTCATCAGCTTCGGTTTGGAATTTGATATTTTTTGATTTCAGCTCGCATTGCAAATCTCGAATACCGGTGAAGGTTTTAAGTGGTTTCGCATTAGCACTCCAACCAGGATTGAAGGCCATAAGATTTTTGTCAAATATAGCTTGAAAGAGGTCAATCGTACAAGTTCCATTTTTCATAATGAACCAATTTTGAGAGATCTCACCACCAAAGAAAGTAAAGCCAAGATTTTCATAAAATGTTTTTGAAATGTGGATATCTTTCACATTCAAACTGATAGAAAAGTTTCCTAACTTCATAATAATCCTCATTTGTATGTTAATATTTTACTTTATAAACGTATTACAAATCATTAATAAGTCAAACTATTAAGATTCTGTTTAGATTCGATATTTTCTTTTATTATATACTGAGAATGGTGTATCAAAGTGATAAGGAATGTTTTTATTCCATTAGCAACATATCAGAAAAAAATCAATTTAAGCTAAAGAATCAAACAAAAAACAAATAAATTTGAGAAAACCTGTTTTTAAATTAACTTCTCTTGAATTTATTATTTACAAAATTCTTTATTTTTATTAACTATAGCAATTGGTCTATATCAAAGGGTATAGATTGGATAAAAAACCAATTAGTAAAATGAAATTTGGTGGTCGAGTTTATTATCGAAAATTTAATATATGGTTTTTTCATAATAGATTTAATATAATCTTGAATTTTATTGGATTTTTATATTTTTTAGAGGAAAATTAACTGAGATATTTATTAATAAATGTGAATCTGATGGTAGAGGATATAATTCGACTCAAAGCAAAACCATTTCTTAAAGGATTGAAATTTCCTGAAGGACTTCGGTGGCGAGATAAAAAGCTATGGTTTTCTGATATGGACGATCATAAAGTGAAAACTATTGATATAGATGGTAATTTAGAAACGATAATTGAACTTCAAAATCGCCCTTCAGGTTTGGGATGGCTTCCTAATGGGAAACTTTTGATTGTATCAATGGAAGATCGAAAATTACTTAGACTTGATCCTGATGGACTACAAATCGTTTCGGACTTAAGCGATTTAGTCGATTTTGATTTAAACGATATGGTTGTTGATAAAAATGGAAGGGCATATATCGGGAATTTTGGATTTGATTTTCGAAATAATACAGATGATTTCTCTCCAGCAGATCTTTTTTTGGTCACTCCTGAAGGCAAAACACAAGTAGTTGCAAATAATTTGGCTTTTCCAAATGGATGCGTCATTACCCCAGATGGTCGGACACTTGTCATTTCCGAATCATGGGCATCTAGACTCACAGCCTTTGATATAAACGATGATGGAACACTAAGCAATCGCCGTATTTGGGCAAAAATGGATAATTTGAATCCCGATGGAATTTGTTTAGATACAGAAGGAGGTATATGGGTTGCTGCCCCCGGTAGTAAAAGTGTAGTTCGAATTCTTGAAGGAGGTAAAATTACGAATATAGTGACAGTTGATCCAACCCAAGATGCATATTGCTGCATGTTGGGAGGTCCAGATGGAAAAACATTGTTTATCGCCACAGCCAGTCCTATGGGTAGTACTAAAATAGAGGGTCGGATCGAAAAAATTCAAGTGGACATCGCAGGTGAGAGTTTTCCTTAACTTAATCATAATTAATTAATTTTTTTCAGTATATAATGAGCCAAAAATCCACACTGGCGGAAAAACAAGATACTATTTACTTTGGTCATTATTATTATGAATATTTTACTGCACTTAATGTATTTTTGAAATAAGTTTACAGCTTTTGTTTCTTGGTTGTATCTATAAATATTAGGACTCACTTTTTTTACTTATGGCTTATAAATACACGGACTACAAGAATATTCCCAATTGGAAATTTATCAAGACTTCCATTTTGAAGCGTGATGCATATACTTGTCAGGTCTGTGGGCGTAAAAAAGATACCATCACGTGTGAAGAACAAACTCTTCTTTCTCGCTATGTTGAAAAGTTCAAAGAAGGATATTTGGTGATCAATCCACATCTTCCAGTAAACCGACTTAAATCACACATTACCAAAGATCTGACCCAAAAAATCCAAATAAATCATGAAAAATTATCATTTGAAAAAATGTTGTCTTTTCCCTATTACTACCATAAACTTTCGGAAGATCATCATATCAATGGAGAAGTTCTCACAATTCTCCTTTCCAAATTTCGAACCCTAAATCCAATCGTCCCATCTCACCCTCAAACATTCCATATTTACCCGCTACGGGTGAAAATATACCCCTATCATATTGATAAAGATCTCCGTAATAATCACACCACGAATCTCATAACCTTATGTGATGAATGTTACATAGCTCAAGAAAGTTGAGGATCGGGTTGTGGAGAAAATACTTGGAAGGAAATTTCTATTTAAATCTAATAGTAAAAAGTAATTGAGTAAATTTTTATTTTATATTTTTTTACATTTTTGTTAATTTGGATAATTTTTGTGAATCTTG
>CAYPTZ010000038.1:0-12937 GCA_964413395.1 uncultured archaeon
TGTAAAAACCAGAAAATAATGCAAAAAACTAGTAAAAAACCAACATTTTCATATTTGAAAAATTTTTTAATCTCAATCAAAATATAATTATATATGGAAGAAATCCAATGGCCAAAATTGTGTATTGGTTGTTTAAAGGATGAAACATCAACAAAATTAAGCTACAAAAAAAAAATACACATAGAAGGAGAAACAATTGAATTAATAGATAGAAAAAAGAAATTCAGAGTAAAAATAGAAGAATATTTTACTAGCAAAACCTATTTATGCTCTAAATGTAAAAAAGTAGGAATAAAAGAAAATTTTCTCAGAAGCGGAAAAATCATTTTAATAGGACTTTTATTTATTATACTTGCATTATTTTCGCCATTTTTATTACCTTTTTTATTTGTAAAGGGGAAAGATTTTAAAATAATAGTTATTTTCTTATTTTTTGGGGGATTAGTTATCTTTTATGGTATTATGACATTAGTTTCTTCATCACATGAAGCCTTTATTTCATGGGATTTTGAGTTTAATATTTCAAAAGAAGTAAAAAATGTGCACGATTTAACTTGTATTATAAAATTATCGTTTAAAAATAATAAATTTGGAAAGAAATTAAATAAATTAAATGTTCCTTATCCTGAAAAAATACAACAGAAAACATGCACACTAAAAGATAATAAACACAATATAAATCTGAAAACATTCATTAAAGTCGAAAAAAAGGATTTTAAAAAGAAACTACTTTAGAAAAAATTTATTTCAAACATGAGGTTAAAAATTATAAAGAGATTGAACTTTCTTTAATGAAAGTTTATCTATGCAATCCCAACCCATTTGTTGAAAATAATTATTTGATGGAAGGTATTGATCTCAATATATTCAACAGAGTATGTAATTTTATAATAATTCTATAATGGATCTTTTCATAGAAGGTTTTTTCAGATTATCAATATAAAATCCTAAAATCTTACCGAGATATCACTTTTTATATTTGCATTTACATTTAAAAAATTTTTAACTGCTAATTGACACTTAGGATTGATTTTATAAATCTTTTTTTCATTTTCTAATTCGATTTTTAGTAATTTTCGCTTAACTAGCATCTGTAAATTATAATGGACTGTAGATTCTGGAATTTGATCTAATTGGGCAATTATTTGATTTAAAGAACTAGGTGCATTTGAAAAAAAAATAACTTGTATAATTTTCCGAATATTCGCTCGGATCATGTAAAATCCAAGTAAAATTGTATCTCGTGAAACTTCCATACAACCAAAAATTTTCATTTTATTCATTTTTAAAAATTTTATTTTTTGAAATTCAAGCAAAGCACCAATATGGTATAATATTTGATGCCCACCTAAATCAAGTAATTGTCTTAATTTAAATAAACAGATTCCAGGATTTTGCTTAATTGTGGAGTATATTTGCTGACGTTTTGGATTGGAAAGAATATTAATTGATATTATACTGTCAGAATTTTCAATTAGGATGTTTTTATGGATAAAAATATCGATCATTTTTGGTACATCATCAAAATTTATGTCAAGTTTGCGAAATATCGTATTCTCTAATTTTTCTCGATATATTTCTCCATTGAGAGGAATTAATTTTTTTACAATGTCCAATCCTTTTTTGATTTCTAATTCTGTGAATTCTGGATTTTTATTTGAAAATGAAAATGAGAAATTCTGAAAGAAGAACATTGTCAATGACATCTAAAAATCAAGACCTCCTTTTGTAATATCTGTCCAAAAGCTCAAATCTGTTGATGAATATGGATCAATTTCAAATTCTGAATAACTGTTAATACAAAATTTAAGGATATTATTATGGTTCTTATGGTTAATTAATGGCTCTTCTTGTTTAATTTGCTTTAAATTGTATTTTATTCTTGGATTCAGCAATAATTTTGAAAATCGTTTAAGCCGAAATTGAGTAATGAAATATTGAATATTAACAAGAGCAATTATTCCAAAAGTTCCTAACCCTAAATAAAGGAGAACTTGAATATTTTTTATTATTTCATTCAATGAAAAGGGAATTGAATTAGAGGGATTTATATCAGTTTCATTGTTCTCAATAATTTCAACAAATATAATATTTTGAAAGAATAAATCTTCTAAATCTACTTGATTTAGATTATCTATGGAAGTGATATTGGAAGAATAGATATCTAATTGAATTTTAAAAAAACCTAGTGATTCTGTATTAAGTAAGCAATCAAATTGAAAATATGGTTGATTTACACTCTTTGCGTCTTTGATGGTATTATTTACAGATAATGTATAAAAAAAAGATGTATTTTTAATATAATACAAGGAATAATGAAGATAAACTAATTGATCTTCAAAAAACGAACTATATGTGCTGATATTACAAAAAAAATCAAATTCCAATAAATTTTGATTTGAATAACCTAAACAATCTTGAATTTCAATATTATCGGAAATTTTTGGATTATTCTTTTCTAAGAAAAAAGAATTTGATGTTGAATTACAAATCGGTTTTGAACCAGTAAATATCATGGAATAGGAAATCGACATAGGAATAGAATAGTAATTTATCAAGACTAAAGAAAGAAAAAAATAAATTGAAATATGACGTTTAAATAATTTATCAATTGGTCTTGATATCTTTTGTAAAATTTTCTTATTCTGATACATTAATTCCCAGTACTCCAAATCTTATTTCTTTTTTTATGTTTTTTTCTTTTTCTGTTGTAGCATAATTGCTACAGAAATTATTATGATCATAAAAAATCCAAGAAAATATATTGGATAACCTGGAATATTGAATGGTTCTTTACTATTTTCTGTTCTTTCTTGATCCATATAGCCTTTTTCATTGAATCCTATGCAAAACTGCATGGTTTGTTCAAGGTTGTCTTGGTCTAGGAAGAATGTAAATTTATTATTTTCAATATCAAGAATAGAAGAAAATGAATGAGAAATAACCCATTCAGAATCTGCATAGTACAATTTCAAATAATCACCCAATATTTCATTTTCTATCTGAGATGGAACAAAATTTTCATTTTCATTAGCAATATAGAAGAAATTTATTTCGATTGATTCAATTACAGAATAATCTAAAAATTCAATGGCATAAAAACCAATGGGATTAATGGTAACCATTGAATCATCCCAATTAATGTTGGTTGGATTTTCAATGTTATAACTGAGCTTAATTTCTGTCTCACTTGAGGCCCTAAGTATAAGTGATATCATAATTTGCTCTAATGAAATAATACAAACAACATGATTGATTCCTGCATGAATAGATTGCCAAATTTCATTTGTATTGATTGGAAGGACATGAAGAATAAAAATACCTGTAAGTACATTCCCATGTGTATTGTTTACATTTACTTCAATAATATAATCACCTATAACAAGAGGAAAATTAGTTGTAATCATCCCAGATGAAGAAATATCAAAATGAAAAGTATCATTAATCCAATATCTATCAATTTCAGATAAAATATCTGTGGCATTAATATCATAGGAAAAATTTTCCCCAAAATTGATTATTTGATCTGAGAGTGGTTCGATCCAAATAGGATTTAAAAGGATTAGTGGATAATCATCATTATTTGTATCACCGGGAATAATGTATGATATATCTCCAATACCATCATGATCTTCATCTACTCCAGTGTAATTATCCCAAAAATTCCCACGTGATCCAAATGACCAGCTGTTTGTTAAATCATGATTACAGATAACATGGTCTAAATTTTTTTGAAATAGATTCTCATAGATTTGATTATTATTTGCAGATAATAAATACACTCCCACATTATTATAAGAACAATTATTAGCAGAAATTACATTCTCCTCAACAACACCTAAATAGACACCAAAATTATTATGTGTACATAAATTCTCCCTTAATACATTAAAATATGAATCCCTATACAATCTTATCCCATAATCTTCATTCCAAGAGCAATTATTGTTTTCTATTATGTTAGAAGATGAGTACCAACTTACATATATTCCATTCTGATTATGAAAACATAAATTCTCCAATATTAAGTTTTCATCAGACCAATCATACAATTCTATGCCATAATATTGATTTCCTGAAATAATATTTCTTTTTATTATATTATTATCTGAATTTTGTAGATCAATTCCTGAATAGGTGTTATTTTTATAGAAATTCTCTTCTATTGTGTTATTATCTGAACCAACTAAATAAGTTCCACGACTAGCGAATGAGCAATCATTTTTCTTGATTGTATTGTTTTTTGAATTATATAATAAGATTTTTATCCCACTATTATAATTACCAGCTAGATAAAAATTCCTTGAAAAATTATTACCAATGATCGAATTATGATTTGATTTCATTAGTAATATGCAAGTTCCAACTAAATCTTGATTATAAATATTTTCAAATAGTGAATAGTTACAATTTAAAAGAATTAATTGCCCAATATCTCCCGAAATCATTAAATTTACTCGATTTTCATAATAAAGGATAGGTTTACCATTGATTTCATTAGTAATACCAAATTGATTATTTGCATTACTTAGATAATCATACATATCAGCAATAAAACTACCTCGAAAGATAAAACCTGATCTTGTCATCTCATTATTGGAAAAAATATTATTGCTTGTTTCATAATCCAAACATATACCTGCATTACTATTATTATAGCAAATATTCGCTGTAAGTGTATTATTATGAGATTGCTCCAATTTGATTCCATACTGATTATTGGAGCAATTATTTTGAATAAGTGCTATATTATTTGATTCTTCAATATCAATACCACAATACTGATTGTTAAAACAATTATTCCCAATTAGTGTATTATTATCAGATAAAAATAATACGATACCACTCCAAATATTTGAACAATTATTGTTAAGAATCGTGTTATTTGATGATTTTAATAATAAAATACTTGTCCATCCAATGGATAATTCTAGATTTTCGATCTTTGAGTCATTACAATTCACTAAGATTACCTGAGCTGCATTATCCGAAATAGATAATCCAACTTGGTTATAATAAAATCTTATAGGTTTACCATTAAGAGTGTTAGTCTCATCAATGATATTATAAATTTGGTAATTATAGGGTGAAAATTCGAAAAATATTCCTGAATGAGTCATAATATTTGAACTTAAATTATTATCATTTGCATTATTAAGATATATCCCATAATTTGTATTATTCAAACAATTATTTTCTGTAAGGGTGTTATTATTACTATAGGACAGTTGAATTCCTAAATGTCCATTATTAGAACAATTATTCTGGGTTATTGTGTTATTATTTGATCCGTTAGATAAGCTTAATCCATAGACATCATTATTCAATACATTATTTGCAAGAAGAGTATTATTAGATGATTTTTTTATATATATTGCATAATTACCAGTAGTCTTTTGGCAAATATTATCTTCTATCGTGCAATCTTGTGACTCTTCTAATCTAATTCCCATTATATTATTTATGCAATCATTTGATAAGATAGTGGTGTGATTGGAATTATTAATATCAATACCATATAAATTATTAGAACAATTATTGTTTATTAGAATATTATTAAGAGAATCGCTTAATTTTATTCCTTGGTCATTATTTTCTGTACAATTATTATTCTCTATTACTATCTGAGTTGATTGCTCAATATTGACACCTATATCATTTGTATATATGTTATTATTGGTAATATTTACATTCTGACAATTATTCAGAAAAATCCCTTCTGTTCCATTGAAAATGCTACAATTTTTAATGATAAGGAAAGAAGTTATATCACTAATTTCAATTCCAATTCCTCTACTTGCATTAATTGTTAAATTTTCAAAGATGTAAGGATTTTCAATTGTACCATTCTGTGATGGATCGCAGTACAAATCGCAGTACAATTCCAATGCAGATTCTCCAATGATTGTGATGGGGTCATCAGCACTATTTAGAGGAATTATTTGATTCTCTAAATCATGGTTCCATATTTGCTCTTCATTTTCTATCATCTGAAATGTTGAAAATAAAAGACTTAATACAATAACTATTGTCAGATACTTTTTTTTAATCATAAGTTCTACACAATAATTAGCAAGAAATTATGTATTATAAAGGAGATATGGGAAGTTTTTTAGAGAAACGGACAGAATTGTATTTTTCAATTTTACAATGATATTGTTTTGACAAACTATTCAATTTTTTAACCTGAATACTTATAATTTCTTGATTAAATTCTCTATTTCAAGAATCGGTTGAATACATTGTTCCAATAATTCTATTGATTCTGCCCAAATATAAAATAATTTATTCTTTATTGGGAGAAAAATTGCTATACCTAATTCAACGAAATTTGGTAAATCATTAATTGAATTTTGATTGAAATATTTAAGAATTATGGGAAGAAGAACAGAGTTTTTCAATAATCTTTTCTCAACTTGCATACTAAAACTTGCATAAAATGATCCTTTCAGTTTAATTTGTCGGTCAATTAAATTATACTCTTTGATTTGCATATATGACTCGAAAATCTTACACCCTTCATTTTTTATGGTTTTAAGAAGAAACTCTAAAGCTTGAGAATTGTTTTCAATCTCATTATTAAATAAAAAAAGATGAAATGGGATTTCATTGATGCAGTGATATTCGGGTACTAATAGAAATATTTCATATATTGAATAATTTAATCCAGGAACGTTTTCTTGTTGAGAAATACTTTTTATTTGCCACCCAGATTCTAAAAGTGGGGAAATATATTTTGCTATATGGCAATTTACATCGGATATCGAGTATTTATTTTGATTAGTATAAAGAATTTCTAAATTATCTCGAAAAATTTCTTCGAGTCCTATTAAGTTTTCCAGTTCTTTTTTTTTTTGTTGAATAAATTTATGATAATATTGAAGAGGGGAAAGAGTATAAAATCTTCGGGCATTATTAGGGCTTTGATAATCTTGTGTGTATGATATTGCACCAGAATTTTGCAATTTTGCAAGAATTGTATAAATATTGGTACGCTTTATCGATTTTAGCTCTTTATTTAATGCTTGTACGGTGATTCCAAAAGAACCATATTTGAGTAAAGTGAGATAAACAAACGCCTCATTTTCTAAGAACCCAAATTTCACTAAATACTCCAATAATTCTGATTGAAATTGATTTTCTTTCATAATATCCTAAATTAACCATTCTTTATTAGATCTGTCACACTGTCACTGACATTATGATCATTTAAATATACTATTTCTTTCTTAAGCTTACTCATCAATTTTAAAAGTTGATTCACAAATGACGGAAATAAAAACTTCCCAAATTGATCAAATGCGATTGGGATCTCGAGAATTTAAATTAATGAATATTTCTTTTCGCAGATGGTATCAAAGAAAATTTGAATTTAAATATTTTCTTTCGATGTTAAAAAAACACAATATTGATATTGCAAATAAAAATATCATGGATGCAGGATGTGGCTCTGGATATAGTTCTTTTTTGATATCACAACAATTTACTCCAAAAAAACTAATTTCATTTGATTTAATGCCAGAACAAATCGATATAGCAAAAAAAAAATATCCAAATCTAGAATTTTCATTAGGTAATCTCTTAAAAATAAATGCAGAGAATAATAGTCAGAAAGCGGTTTTTGTATTTGGAGTGATTCATCATATTCCTGATTGGGAATTGGCATTAAAAGAGGTTCAAAGGATACTGAAACCGGGAGGGGTTTTATTGCTCGAAGAACCTAAATATCGGTTTACATTTCAACAATTAGAATCAGGTATTTCTAAAGTTGGTTTACAAATCTTAAGCAGGAAGAAATTCCTTTTTGGTTATTTTAGAAGTTACCTTATCCAAAAAGTGTAGTTTTTAAATTTTTTTTTTCACATATTTGTGTTTTTTTGAAACATTACTCCTAGCTGTCTTTTAAGAACTTTTACTCAAAATTTTACATCTTGAATTATCAAAGTGAGAATATTAAAAAAAACCTCAAAAATATTGAAATTAAAGTTATTTTAATGAATTTGTGGCAATCTAAAATTTGAAATTTGGAAAAATTACTCCTAGTATCCTTTTAAAGAATCTTTACTCATATAATTTGATCTTGGACTATCAACTTCAACATATCAAAAATTTAGCAAATAAGGTTGAAATTCAAGATTTGTTAATGAATATATGGTAAATTAATATTTTAAGATATCAAAATGCATCTCAAATCACATAAATCTTCAATTTATTGACATATTATTACCAGATATATTAAAAAATACCATATTCAAATAAAATTATTAGAGGTTTTAAATATGAATTTAATTGAACAAAAAACGAAACAATTAAAAAAAATCCTATTATACACATCAGTATTTTTCTTATTAATACCTATTACACAATTATCATATAGCAATAACAATCAATTTTTAGAGGAAAATAACTCAATTCAAGAATTTACTGATGTAAAGAATCAAGCATGGACAGATATTCCTTTAACTGATCCTAATGGTGAACCACTATATGATTATGCGACAGCTTGCTCACGAACGATATTATTTTATGATGCTAATCGATGTGGACATAACTTAGGAGAAAATCGTTTAAATTGGAGAGGGGATTGTCATTTGAATGATAAAGTAACATTAGCTTTAACCGATGGAACAACCGCTACAATAGATTTAACCGGAGGTTATCATGATGCGGGAGATCATATTAAATTTGGTATCACTCAAGCCTATGCATCTTCAACATTAGGTTGGGGATTGTATGAATTCCGGGATGCGTTTGATGCAATGGGTCAAACAGATGATTTATTAAGAACAATAAAATATCAAACAGATTATTATTTTAAATGTCATCCAGAACCCAATACATTTGTATATCATGTTGGTTCAGAAAATGATCATTCGATATGGGCACCACCTGAATTACAATTGGATTCTGATAGCCCAAGAACTGTTTCATGGTGTAATCCTGATAATCCAGCTTCAGATGTCTGTGGATCTGCAAGTGCAACATTAGCTTTGATGTATTTAAATTACCAATCAATTGATTTAGATTATGCTGAAACATGTTTAGAGCATGCAATCGATCTTTATAATTTGGGTAAAAATTTTCTAGGTTTAGGAGATGGATATGGATTCTATCCTTCTAATTCTTATTATGATGATTTGGCATGGGGCGCTACATGGCTATATAAAGCAACAAATGATGCATCATATCTTGATGATGCCATAGAGTTCATTTCTACTTTAGAAACAGACGATAATATAGAAAATGGACTTCAATGGATGAATTCTTGGACTCATTGTTGGGATGTTGTATGGGGAGGAGTTTTTGTTGCATTAGCAGGAATGACAGATGATCCATTATTTATTGAAGAAGTTGAAGAGAATCTAGATCATTGGACATCGGATGCTATGGCTGAAACTCCTGGAGGTTTGAAATATCTAAATGGATGGGGAGCATTACGCTATGTCTCTACAGAAGCGTTAATGGCATTAGTTTATGCAAAAAATTCTGGTAATACATATTATCGAGATTTTGCTGCAAGTCAAATAAATTATATTTTAGGTTCAAATCCAATCAATCGATCATATATTGTTGGATTTGGAGATAATACTGCTCAACACCCTCATCATCGTGCAGCGCATGGATCTGAAACTAATTCTATGGATGACCCTGAAAATCATAAACATATATTATATGGTGCCTTAGTTGGGGGTCCAGGTATGGATGATCAACATAATGATGTTACTTCAGATTATGTACAAAATGAAGTAGCTATTGATTATAATGCAGGCATTGTAGGCGCACTTGCAGGTATGCAATGGTATTACGCACCAGATCAAGTTGCTGGACCAGATCCAGAACCTGAAGCAGAAATTGAAGATCAGTATGTTACATCCAAAATTGTATCGGATGATAATCAAGGTATTCAAGTATCTTGTATGATTAATCATCATGCTATTCATCCACCTAATTATGAAGATACATTATCCTATCGATATTTTATAAATTTAACACATATCTATGATCTAGGGTATTCTGTAGACAATATTAACACCATAGTATATTATAATGAAGATAGTGCGGCAATGATCTCAGACCTTCAAGTTTTTGATGATGTGAATAATATTTATTTTACAGAATTAAATTATGAAGGACATCCATTTTATGGGGATTTAGAATTACAATTTGGCTATATCTTCAGATCCATTGATAATATGGAAGTTTTTGATTCATCTCATGATTTTTCACGTATTGGAATGACAGAAAATTTTTCAAAAAATTATCGCATACCCTTGTATAGTAATGGAGAATTAATATGGGGTTTCGAACCTGTTGATGATAATATCCCTCCAAGTTCGCCTACAGGCTTTTCAGTGAATGCACTTAACCCAATTCAAATGTCTCTTGTTTGGGATAATAATAAAGAAATGGATGTAATAAAATATAGAATTTATAGAAGTTCTGTTTCAAATTTTGATCCTCAAGCATCAAATTTAATTGGAGAAAGCATCACAAGTCAATTTATTGATGATAATCTCACTCCTTTAACAACTTATTATTATAAAGTAACCGCAATTGACTTTGGGTTGAATGAAGGAGAAGCATCAGAAGAAGCTAGTGCCACAACATTAACACCTGATGAGATTCCACCTTTAACTCCAGAAAATATTGTTGCTACAGTAATAGATGCATATCAAATTAATTTAGACTGGGACAATAATACAGAAAGTGATTTTCTCAAATATAGAGTATATAGGAGTTTGGATGATGTATTTTCTCCATCTAGTGATAATCTAATTATTGAGAGTATATCAAGTGATTATTCAGATCTAGGATTAGAACCAGAAACATCCTATTACTATATTATTAGTGCAATTGATACTAGTGGAAATGAATCTCCTTTTTCTACACAAATTAGTGCAACAACTCAAGAACGAATAATAAGTTTACGCGCTCAATATCGATGTGGAAATGCAGAAGATTCTACCCATGATATTCGTTTCGAAGTTGACTTATATAATGATGGAGAGGAAACTTTGACTCTCTCTGATATTACATTTCGATATTGGTTTAGTTCTGAACCTCTATTAAGTAATATCGAATATGCTTGTGACTATGCAGATATTAACAGTGAAAATGTAGATGCAAGTTTTGGATCTATAGAGAGTATTGATTTTCTTGAAATTGGATTTCAATCCAATATAATAATTTCATCATGGAATGGAGGAAATGGAAAGACTGATGAACTTCCATCAAATGCTCACATTGGAAATTTGCAAAATCGAATTTCTAGCTATCAGGAAATTCTAAATCAATTAAACGATTTTTCCTATGATGGATCAATATCTGAGTATGCAGATAGCCCTCAAATTACCATCTATTACCAAGGAGAATTAGTATGGGGTATAGAACCAATAGAAGGTCCAATAATTCCAATTTTAAATGAAGTAAAAGATAGTACTTATCAAGAAGGAGAAACAGGTAATTTTATCAGTTGGATAGCTACAGATGATAATCCAACCACATATACAATCAGTCAAGATGGTAATGTTATAGATTCAGATTCTTGGAGTTCTGGAAATCCTATTTCTATTAACGTAGACGGATTGGAAATTGGTGAATATGAATATATAATTACTGTTATGGATGAAGATGGTAATTCTGTGATAGATTATGTTATTATTACAGTAATTGAAAGTATAAGTTATGATTTTGGTGATGTCAATCATGATGGTTCAGTAACTATTGTGGATGCCCTTTTGATTGCACAATACTATGTTGGTGATTCTGTTGATATCGATGAGAATTTAGCTGATGTAAATGAAGATGATTCAATTACGATAGTTGATGCATTACTTGTTGCTCAATATTATGTTGGCCAAATCAATTCCCTTCCTCCACAATAATATGGGAGAATTTTTTTTTACTTTTATAAATTAATATATCAATTGAATTAAGGAAATTTTACATTATTTCTTTGTACTTACAGTTCTAAAATAATTTATTTAGATATAAAAAAAAATAGTATATTACGAAAAAAGATTTGGAAACCAGCGAGGTACTTTTCTTATATAATCTTCATATTGTTTTCCAAAAGCCTTTTTTAAACTTGGTTCTTCCATAAATACAACTAATAAATGCACTAGGATAATCATAAAAATGAAAAATACCAAAATTAAAATGTATCCAATGAGAAAAAATTCTGCTAAAATTACTAAAAAATACCCAACATACATGGGATTTCGCATTTTTTGATATATTCTACTAATAATAAAATTATCCAAAGCTTGACTTGGACTGTGCATGGCTTGTTTGGGTTTTATAATTAAAGCTCGAACTGATTGTACTAAAAAAAAAAATCAAATTAATAATGAAATTATCCCTAAGACAGAAAAATAATCATTTCTAATAACAGGTAATTTAAAATAATCGTTTAAACGTATCATCAAGTAGGGTAAAATAATAAAAATAAATGAAAACTCAATTGTGATCATAAATATAAATCGAATCCATTTCTTTGAAAAATAAATCCTTTTATTTAATTTAGTTTCAGGAGATTGATTAGGAAGTTCCTCTTTTTCTTTCATTATCATATTAAACCCACCAATTTTTTTTATTCTTTGGTGTTAATAAGTATTTCTTACATTTATGGAAAAACCAGATAACAATGCATTTTTAAATCCTAAGAATTATAATAAGTAAAAAAAACAAAATCTATGATTAATTTCATTTATTTGATTGAGATTACTTAATGCAAAGGAAAATAAATACCCCAATAATTTCTTGATTTGAATAAAAGAAAGAGAGAATATTTGCATTATTTTGTATTTCTTATACATACTCCCAAAAAAGAAAAATTCAAAGAAATCAAAAAATGACTACAGAAACTAATTATTATCACAATATTATAGTTTTAGTTAATTTAGAACCCAGGGAGATTATGGGTTACAAAAGTCAG
>CAYPTZ010000039.1:0-12935 GCA_964413395.1 uncultured archaeon
ATACCAGAAAGATCATCATCCTTTTCGAAGATAACAATTTTTTCAATCCCGTGATCTTCAACAAGTTTGCGAAGTTGGGCAGCAGGAAAAGGTCGCCAAGTGCGGAGTTTAATAAGGCCAATATTATTCTTTTCTAATCCCCAACTGAGAATATTTCCACACATGGAGCCCATGGTGAGAAAGACAGTTTTAGACGAATTATCCATATTGTAGGTTTCAATATTGTGGTAAGCACGTCCAGTTAATTTTTCAAAATCACGGAAAGCGGATTCCATCTTAGTTAAGACTTCTTCTTTGGCGAGATCTTGGGAAAGGCGTCCTTCGGCAAAATAATCAGGAGTGACAATGCCTCCCCAAGTACCTGGTTGTTCTGGATTAATATGTTGACGTTTTTTCTTTGGAGTGTATTTCATAACATCGGCATTAGGAATAGCCATAAATTTTTGAGCACTATGAGAAATAATAAATCCATCATGTACAAATTGAGTTGGGAATAAGGTTTCTTCGCTAATTTTTGAAGCAATGATAGATGAATCATAAGTTTCTTGCACATTTTCCGACACAATAATATTCCATCCCATATCAATAAGTGTAAATTCCCAAGAGTTCCAAATTGAAAGATTTGGGGAATTAAAGGCTCGTGCTGAAATTAACATAGTTAATGGAACTCGCCAGCCTACAGCCATGGGTAAGCATTCTGTCATTAACAATAAACCTTGTGATGCGGTTGCAGAAAAAGTTCGAGCTCCTGCAGCACAGGCTGCAGTGCTAAATGCACAAGCAGCTAATTCAGATTCAACATTGACAAAAGCAGCTTTTAGGTTACCGTGATGGACTACATCAGATAAACCTTCTACTGATTGTGTTTGAGGTGTAATTGGAAAAGCACATAATACATCTGGGTCTGTTTGAGCAACACCCCCAGCTACAGCATAATTACCTGTCATACATAGTTGAACAGGTTCTTTAATTTCCTTAAAGAAAGGATTCATAGGTTGTACAGACATTTTTTTTTAACCTTCTAACATTTCATTTTCATAGTGAGTGCCTTATGCACTTCTTTAGTATCTTTATCACGTTTTCCAGGGCAAACAAGTACACATGATTCACAGCCTTTGCAATGAAATTCATCTATACCAACAACTTGCATCTTTCCATCTCGTTCTTCTCGTATGATTGCTAAATCTGGGCAAATAAAAACGCAATTATGACAATTTGTACAATATTCTGCATGAAATTGTGCTACGGCAACTCCCCACGATCCAGTATTAACGCGTTTAGAGCCTCCATCAACTGCATCTACGTACCAAACACCTGCTTTATCTAATTCTTTAAAACCCTTACCCCCTAATGCAATATGGCTCCATGCTTTTTTATAATCCGCGTCAAATTTTAATTGGACATTAGCATCACATGGATGAATAATAGTGGCATCTGGAACTGTTTTAATCGCATCCATATTTTTTTGAGCAATTTTTGCATTAAATTGTTCACCAATTGCATCCGCTAATCTCTCAATTCCAAAAATTTGAGGTGCAACTTTAACTAACGCGCCTAGGATAAGTGTGTTGGTGATATTTCTTCCCAAATATTCTAAAGCAATATTAGTGGCATCAATTAATGCAATATTTATCTCAGGGGGGTTGTTTTTTCCAATAATTTCACGAATTTCCTCAATAGGACGACAGGTATTAACTATTAAGTAGCCTCCTGGGACAATTCCTGCAGTACAATCTACATCAGAGAGCAGACTATCATCTAACACTGCAACGTATTGAGGTGAATAGACTTGTTCATTAGTTCGTACTTTTTCATAATCTTTTGACATTTTAGCAAAGGAAGCAACAGGACTACCCATTCTCTCAGCGCCAAATGTTGGCATACATGTGCCTAACCCATCAAAAGCCATCATACATAGCTGGGCGGCAGTAACTGCACCTTGACCTCCTCTTCCATGAAAACGGACGAGATAACGTGGTGCATCGTTAACATTTTCGGTCATAATTATCATCACGACTGAATAAAAGTTAGTGCATTCAGTATTAAGAAGATCAAAAGTAGCGTTGTTTAAGGATTTTTGGGGAAGAATATGAGATGCGTAATATTGGGTGAAACTATGAAATGAGAAAAGAATTTCAAATTATTGTAAAAAATTTTACCATCATTAAAAAAATGAATTCAAATTTCATTGAAAAGGTAGATATGAGTAATATAAAATCTTAGTTTAACTGAAAATTTGTTCTATCTGATTATAATAAAAATTATAAAAAAAAGTCTGTCCTTAGGTAAGACTCTGGTTGTTTTAATACTAAATTAATTTCATATATTGTGTAGTGTCATTTCCGTAAATAAATCTGTGCCAATGAATACTATTTTAAAAAAAATAATGAAAAACAGTGAATAATCTATGAAACTATCTCAAATATCCATTAAAGAAACCCAAGATCAAATTTTGATCTGCAGTAAAGCCGTTGATGCTACAAAAGCACCTCAATTTTTTATGAAAATAGCAGAATTTATTACGAGTAAAACCAAAGAAGACCAAAATTTTGTAATGACAGGACCACCAATGTTTTTCTATAATAATTCTATGGAAAAATCATTTAATTTTGACCCAAAAACTACTGAATATGAAGTAGGATTTCCAGTTAATAAAAAGATACTAATTTCTCACGATTTTCATTATAAAACTTTGAAAAAACAAAAAATTTTATCAATGGAATGTACAGGGCCATATATCGAATTACAAAAACCAATTTATGATAAATTATTTCAATTTGCAGAAGATAATAATTTAATAAAATTTGGAGAGATTCAAGAAAAATATATTAGTAATCCTGCAGAAGTTCCTTCAGATCAATTAATCACTGAATTACAATTTCCCATTAGATAGGGAAATTTTTTTTAATTTTTTTTAATTTAAATTATTAAGAAAAATAATGGGATATATTTCACAATTATCAATCGGAAAATTTTCAGTTATGACTCACTTAACACAAAAATCCTTACGATTATATGATAAAAAAAGGCTGTTAATTCCAAATGAAAAGGATCCCATAACAGGATATAGATATTATACAATGGATCAGGTATCAGTAGCAATTAAGATTCGTGTTTTAATTTCTTTAGGATTTAGTCTTAAAGAGATTTCAAAGATACTAGAGGCCAAAAATTCAGGAAATATTCATATAATAAATGAGAATATTTCGAAAAAATTATCAGAAACACAAGCAAAAATTCAACGATTAAAACAGATTGAGCAAATATTATGCAATAACCAAAAAGAACTTGATATTTTTTATACCCAAACTTCAAAGCCTGAAATTAAAGAAGTTCCTAAAATCCGAGCAATTAGAGTACAAACTAAAGGATCTTTCAAAGATGTTCCGAAACTTATTAACATGCTTTTTAGTGAAATACTCAAACCACAAAATCAAGAAAATTTTGTAAAAATCACAGGTCCAGTTATGTTTATTAATCACAATATTGATTATAATCCTGATAATTCAGAATTTGAAGTGGCCGTTCCTATAAGTGGAAGAATTTCTATCTCAAGCAAATCTATAGAATTGATTAATATTCCTAAAGCAACAGTTATTTCTGTATTATATACAGGAAAGTATGACGATCTTCACCAAGCTTATCTTCGAGCGCATGAATATGTTCAGAACAATCATTATGAAATTGTTGGGCCCACTCAAGAATTATATTTAAATGATCCTGCAGATACTCCTGAAATGGAATTACTCACTAAATTTCAAATTCTGGTAAAAAACAGGACTGACGGTTGAAAAAATTTTATTATAAAACACATACTGGCCGCATATTCATTATGAACACCATTTAAAAAGTAGAAAAATTTAAGGTTGAAGAGATACCACCAAGAATCTTATATTTTTTGAATAAATAGTTATACTTTCCTATGAAACTTAAAATTTTTAATGGTTATAATTGTTATTTCATTAGAAATAAAAAAGAGAAAGATGTGTGGAAGGTCTGGCAAAAAAAACTCTAAAAGTAAAAAGAACCGTGAAAACTATCATTCCTTTAGAATTATCTGAAAAAGTTAATGATGAGCAATTAGAAGTAGTAAAACATCTAGAAGGTCCTGGATTAGTTATAGCCGGAGCAGGGAGTGGAAAAACCAGAGCCTTAACTTATCGTGTGGCTTATTTAATTTCAAGAAATATTTCACCTTCAAGTATTATGCTAGTGACTTTTACTAAAAAAGCAGCAGAAGAAATGGTTTTTCGTGTAAAAAAAATCACTGGTGGTCAAGCAGAAAAAATATATGGAGGAACTTTTCACAGTTTAGCAAATCGTATCTTACGTCCATATGCAAAAGAATTAGGTTACACAAATAAATTTAGCATTTATGATTCAGGAGACCAAAATGAGATGATGAAAATTGCAAAAGCTGTTGTTTTATCTCAAATTCACAAAGAAAAGACATCATCAGGAGAGAAACAAGAGAAGAAATTATTACCTAAACCTCGACAACTCATAAATATGAATTCGATCTCTCAAAATTTAAAAATACCTTTAACTGAAATTATTAATACTAAATTTTCTCAATTTATTGAAGAATATTCCATTATAAAACGAATTATTGATGTTTATTCCCTAAAAAAAAAAGAAAATAATGCAATGGATTTTGATGATTTGTTAATTAATTTTTTGACTTTTCTTAAATCCGATAAAGGGGCAAGTAAAGTCAAAAATCAACTACGACATATCATGGTTGATGAATTTCAAGATGTTAATGCTATCCAAGCAGATATCATTTATGAATTGGGTAAAGGTGCCACATCTTTGGTTGCCGTGGGTGATGATGCTCAAGCGATTTATTCTTTCCGAGGTGCTGATTTCACTCACATGATTGAATTTAAAAAACGATATCCAACTTATAAAGAATATTATCTTAAAAAGAATTATCGAAGTGTTCCAGAGATTTTGAATCTCTCAAATGATTCAATTGCATTTAATAAAAAGCAATATAAAAAAGAATTAATTGCAATTCGTGAGCAAAGTGGAGATAAACCAGGAGTAATTAGCTGTCGAAATATTTATGATCAAGCTGAAACATTAATTGACTTAATAATAGAAAATCGAGATCAAAACATTCCTTTACATGAACAGTGTATCTTATTTCGTTCATCAGTTTCAACAATAGCAATTGAACCTGAGTTAACTAAAGCAAATATCCCCTATGACATTAGAGCAGGAATAAGGTTTTTTGAAAAAGCCCATATCAAGGATACTTTAGCTGTCTTAGCACTTATTGCTAATTCAAAAGCTGAGGTTCAGTGGATGCGAGCTTTAGCACTTCATGAAAAAATCTCTAGTGGCAGTGCCCAGAAAGTGATCAACAAAATAATATCTGAAGAGAATCCATTAGTTGCCTTTTGTTCTTTAAATATTCCAATATCTATGAAAGGGCAACGAATTACGGCCATTGGGATTGAATCTTTGATAAAATTTCAAAAATTTTTATATCATCTTGTGTTTGATAAAACCACTAAAAAGCAATTACTAGATAGTCAGCTATCAGAAGTGGCAGATTTGCTTGATGTTATTATTTCTTATTTCGAACCAATGTTTAAAGAAAAATTTGAAAAGAATTTTTCCGATAGGATGCGTGATTTGCAGGAATTAATAAAATATTCCTCAAAATATAAAAAAATAGACAAATTTTTGGATGAGATTTTGGTAAAAAATGAAATTGTTGGTGAATCTCTCAATAGGCCAGATGATATTGAATCAGAGAAACCGCTTGTTTTATCTACTATTCATCAATCTAAGGGACTTGAATGGGATATCGTGTATATTGTTGATGCATATGAAGGGAAATTTCCTTCTCAACAATCATTATTAGATGAAAATGCTTTAGAAGAAGAGCGTAGATTATTTTATGTTGCTGCAACGAGAGCCAAAAATACACTTTTGTTGTTATATCCTCAAATAATGAAGGCATATGGTGGATTCGATTCTATTTCTCGAAGATCTCAATTCATTGATGAATTGAATGAAGATTTATATGATGAATTAGAAGTAGAATATGAATAATAAATATTAATTATTGGAATTTTCTGAATTTTTTTTTATAGTTATATTACAAATTGAAATTAATTCTAAGTTAATTTCATCTGTTGTATTTACCTCTTAATCCTCCCAAATTCACCAATACTCAAGTAGAGATGGATGTAGAAGAATCAATATTTCTAGTCTTCCTATATCTGGTTCTAAATCTTAATTTTTTGTAATATCTCTATTTATAGTCTTTTTGCATTGATACTAAATCCTTTACACATATTAATTACAATTTAAGCGAATTAAATTAAATTTTATGAATGATTTTCAAAATATATTCATCAAATTTATACAAACGGCTTATTTCGGCATAATTTGGAATTTTTGATGATGATACTAAAACGCTATGAATTTTATATCACATTGATTTTTTATAATTAAATGATCTTCTTTTAATAATTCCAATTTATTGAAGATGTATAGGGTAATAATAATAAAGTTCCATTAAATTATTTGATTGAATAAAATCTACTCAAATATTTTTATAAAAAAGTTTAAAATTGTGGAATATAATTGGATTTGAGTAAAATTTATTGCTTCTAATTCTTAAGTGAAAAGATTTTTTAAAGTTAAGATCAAAATTTATAATATTATTAACAAAAGAAAGATGTGAAAAAATGGCAAATAATATGAGAAGATTGAATCAAGATACTCCTTTTGAAAGTGCTGAACAAATGGCTGGAAAGGCGATTGAAAATTTATATTCAAAAAACCCAGCAAAAAGAAGTGAAGCAGTAGAAGTGTTAAACGGTCATGCTGCTTTTCATGGACGTCAAATGGCATATCAACCTGCACTTGAGCTATATCCTAATGAAACAGATCCAGTAGTTAAAAAAGGATTAATTCAGCTTATTGCCTATTGTTGTCGAAGACCAAAGGATTCAAAAGCTTATAACATTTTAGCTTCTGCTTTAGAAGATACCGATCCAAATATTCAAATATTTGCAATACAGGGGCTTATCAATTATGGTGAAAAAGCAGCTGTTGCATTTCCAACAATTCGTGCAATGTATGCGAACCCCTCTGTTCCTGGTATGGGAAAAAGATTAATTATGCGATACATCTCCGAAATGGGAACTGTTGCCGAACCTGTTTATGGAATAGTTACCAGTGAATTAGCAAGTCCCTCTCGTTTGCAATCTTCGAGCAACAAAGGGTGCAGTTAAGCGATTAAAAAAGAAAGGAGCGAATATTGTAGGATATCTTATTAAACAACTTGAAGTTGGAGATGAGAATCAAAAAATTGCAGCATGCACAGGATTAGGAACTATGGCTGATGATGCTGCGGCAAGTGCAAGTAGTTTAGGTGTTTTATTAAGTGATCCTTCCCCCGCAGTACGTGCAAAGGCTGCATGGGCATTATATAAATTAGAAAAGAAAGCTGCTCCTGCTGAAAAAGCTTTAAAGGATGCGCTAAACGATGATTCATCTGCAGTACAAAAATATTGTTTAAAATCCTTAAGTAAATTGAAAAAACTTTCAAAAGAACAAAAGGATGAAATCAAAATGTTGGGAAATCTGGAAAAAGAAATGAAACAATGGAGAAAAAAATTCATATCCATTTTTCCAGAATCTAAAGAGAAGGAAGATAATGGAACTAACAATATTAGTGATGAACCAGTAAAAAATCTTTTCTTCTTAAGTCATGCTTTACCAGATTTTCCTTGGGTTCAGAAATGTATGAAAGTAATTGAATCATGGCCTGGTTGTCGAGTATGGACTTGTGAACGAGATATTCCTGTAGGTGGTGATTGGTTGGAATCAATTTATGAAGGCTTAGAGTGGTGTTCATGATATCTTCTCTTTTGGAGTGATAACGCTGACAAATCAAAATGGACAAATGAAGAAATTAAGGAAGCAAAAACTCGTCATGTTGGAAATGGAAAACCAAAAATTAGTGTAGTGAATTTAGGGAAAGATGAATGGCCTACGTTATTATCTCGATACCAAGGAACAATGATGAAATCTGATGAGGATGTAGCAAAATACTTAGAAAATTTAAAATCTCAAGTAGAATTCTAATTTTTTTTTACCTTTCTTATATAAAATTCACTATAATAAAAAAAAAAATATAAGTGAAAAAGAACTCTAAAATTTTTTTTTATCAAGAATTTATTATGCTTTACTTTTCCAATATTCTGGATCATAACCATTTGAAATAAAATCTTTTCCTTCTTTCCGAAAAATAACAAATGGTGATGCCATACGGGAAGTTAATTTATATTTAGTTTGGATCCATTTCTTAATTTCTTGTTTCAGGTTTAAGTCTAATTTGTCAATAAAAAGCCAATTATATGCTACACCTTTTTCATTCAACCATTTTTTACCCTTTTTACAATAGGCACATGTCGTTAGACTAAAGTAAAAAATTGTGGTTTTCTGAGAGTTCTGCTTTTCTTCATTTTCAAATGCCCATGGTAAAGTAGGTATAATATCAGTTTCAATATCAAATTTCATAAATAAATCATATGTTGCTTTTTGAAAAACTTTTTTTTTTTTAGAATTAGATTATTTTAGCAAAATGGCTTTAAAATAAAAGAAGAAAAGAAATTTAGATGCTTTTTAAAATTAGATTGAATAAAAGAGAATTTTGGATCTTTTAACAAATTTCAAATAAATTTTCAATATTCTTTAAATAATGGAATATTAAAAATCTGCCATAGAGGTTTTTGTTCTATATTCACTTTGCTTATTGCATGAGATATTATTGGATAATCCCGCAAAATTTCTGACATTTCTCCGATAACACTTTTTCCGTTGGTTAAACGATGAATTAAATTTGCACAAAGCTCAGGAAGGCAACCTAAATATATCCCTTCTGTTAAAATGAGTTTTTGATAGAGTTCAAATGTTTGTTTTCTATATTTAATAAAGAAAGTATTGACCGTTTCCTTAAAATCAGTAAATATCGCAGTATCAGCAATTCCATTTTCATTAGATTTTTCAAGATATTGATGATATTTGTGTTCAAAATCACGACCTAAATCATTGGCTAAATCAACTAAGATCTGTTCAACTAAATAACTTAACTTCATATTCACATTAGATGAAAGAGCTACAATAATATGCTCTCCCATCCCAAAACGTAATTCACTGTCCCCCGATCGAATTAAATTCAATCCTTTCTCCCAACCCATATTTACTGCAAAAGTATTGATGGCACTCAGCAAACCAGATATTAAATTTTGATTGATTGGCTTTTCTTTGATTTCACCGAAAAATTCAAAATGAAATAAACATAAACCATTCTTGGTGAGGATGAAAATCTCCGGTATTTCCAATTTCGAAGGAATTGTTAAGGGGAATCCTGTTTTTGGCTTATTTTCATTGCTTTTTTTGACAATAGGATCTTCAATCGGTTCAATTGTTGTATACGGATTATCTTGAATAAATCTATCTGAAATTTTATTTTTAATTTTCGAAATATAATCATAATATTCCAAAAATTCCGCATAGGTCATTTCTGACTCTGCTTGCGATAATTTAATACTATGCAGCTTGTCATCAAATTCTGTGGATGTAATTGAAAGAGGCTCTAAATTTTTTTTTTTAATTTGCCATCTTGTCCGATGTGATTTTTGTAGATCAAATCCCATATTTATTATTAAGTATATATTTCAGCTTAATATGTTTATTGTTATTCTATTGGGATGAAGTGCTAAATTTAGATGATTTATCTTTTATGATTTCATGAAAAATATCGAAATACAAAATGAATTTCAAAATGAAATTTAAAATGTTTTTTTTTCTTTATTGAATATTTTTACTTTTCTCGCAATTTTTATATTCAAAATATTAAAAATACTTATGACTCATGAAAGGCCTTGTAAAATTGTTTTAGCAGGTGATGGAGGAACAGGTAAGACTACTTTAATTTCCTCAAAAAATATGGGTTCATTTAATTTTAAATCACCGATAACTATTGGTGTAGATTTTGCGATTGTAAAAACAGAATATCGGGAAAGTGAGTATTCATTCTTAGTATATGATTTGGGTGGTCAGCAAAGATTTCAATTTTTGCATGATTCCTATATTATTGGTACTAAAGCAGCAATAATTCTGTATGATCTTACACGAGATAAAACTTTCCGTAATATCCCAAAATGGATTTCATTATTAAATGACGAAAATCTGAATATGCCCATCATATTAGTAGGCTCTAAAAAAGATCTAGTACAACCTGAAGATATTCAATATTATGATAATGAATGGACAAAACTCCAAAAAAAAATCAGACCTTCTCCAAATATATCTGGCCATTATTTTATTACTTCAAAAAAATGTGGCGACATTGATATGATCTTTTATAACTTGGCCAAATTGATTGTCCCAATTTATTTTCACAAGAATATTTCTTCAGTATCTGTAATTAGTTAAAAATTGGGATTATTTTTCATTTCAAAATGTCTGGTTGAATAAGAGAGAGTTTTTCCCATATTTCAGGAAGTAAAACCTTCCATTCAGTCAACGTTGAAGGTATTTTTCCTTTAATACTTAATGCTCTTTTTTTTCCTATACCATCAATACTTTCGAGCTCTTTAAGTGTCAATGTCAATAAATTTACAGGATTTACTAAACAAGTTAAGGATCTGTAGCCATGATTTATAATTATTAAATTATAAAATTTTTTCAGCTCTATTTTTCGATTTACATAGCAAGTAATTGGATATGTTCCTGGTTGCCGTAATATTGTATTTTTGCCATCATGAATTTCTGCATAAACATTTGTTAAAATTCTCCCAAATGGAAAAATTTTTTTCAACATTTGATGATCTATGTCATCTCTTATTTTCTTTTTCCAAGAAAAATATATAGATCGAAATGAATTCAAATGTTTAGATAATTTTAGAGCTTTTTTTTTTGAATATGAAGTTGGAATAAGTAATTTTCTTAGATTAATACGTCTAATATGTAATTGTTGAGATTTTATTTGATTTAAAAATTTATATACCTTATTCATAGATTCTTTTGTTTCTCCGGGAAGACCCATAATAAAATTTAATCCAGGTAAATAATATGGATTTCCATTTTTTCCGATTTTGTTCCCATATTGATTAATTATCTTTATAGTATTGATGATTTCTCCAGGAGTAGCTTTTAAGTTATTTCTTTTAATTACTTCCAGATCTACTGATTCTACTCCGATTGCCGCAATATTACCTTCAGTACAATATTTAACAATTAATTGAGTTATTAATATTGCTTCTGAAGGGTAAATTGTAAAATTTAAAGCATTGACATTATCAATATGGAGAGTTTTAATTTCTGGACATTGAATTCTTATTTCTGATAATAATTTTTTGATTGCTTCTGGATTTGGTTTGGGATATCTCTCATTAATATATTTTCCATGCTTATATGCATAAAAATCCGTTTGACTGCCTAATCTAAAATGCCTTACACCAAATTTATATAAGGAAACTATCTCAGAAACAATAGAGATAATTTCTCTATGAATTGTTTCTCCTTTCAATGGTTCGATACAAAATGCACATCCTCCTGTTTTATAACGTGGACATCCCTTAAAGGTTTCAATTTCACATATCAAATTTCCTCCATCAAAAGTTGAAAAATTTGGGTGAAATTTGACCAATTCACTTCCAGATAATATAAATTTTTCGAGTTTATCAAAAGATTTTAATCTAATTTGTGAAATTTGATTCAAATCATCAATATTAATATCCTTTATGCTTTTTTTTTTTAAATTTGAATAATAAAGTCCAAAATAATTATCAAGAGCTAAAGCTGAATCTCCATAAATAATTAAATTAAAATGACTTTTTAATAAATCTACTGAAATTGAGGGTTTTCCACCCTGTTCCCCTATTCCATAATTAGTTGCAGGTCCACATAAAATTTTAAAGCTATTAGGAAAGAATGAAGTATATTTTTTTAATTCAGAAAATTTAATTGGTGTTCCACCCAAATATTTTCCAGGTACAGAAACTCCGGAAATGAAAATTATAAATGATATATCTGTAAAATGGGCATCAAAGGCGATATTTGGATTAATTGACATAACTTTAGATAAATTTTTTATCTTCTCACGAAAAAGGTCAATAGTATAATATTTTATTTGCTTTAAATCAAAATACTGTTTAATCACACCAAAGATATATCTGGAGATGGGACTGAGATATGGTGGTACTCCTAAACATCCTGGGGTGTCGATATATCCATCAATAAGCAATATTTTCATTATAATCTATAATTTTATTTTATTTTCCGAAATACATGTAATAAATTTTTGCTACATTATTATCAATTATATTTTCAATTAAAGACTTAAGCATATTTTTAGATTTATGACAATTTTAGATAGAATATTTACAAGAAATCTTCTTATAATCTTTTTTTTAATCAGTGGAATTAATACGTTTAATGTCGGCAAAGGTTTCAAGAATTATAATAAATTTACGCACTTTCTTCATATAAATTTGCAGAAAACAACAAAAATATTATAATGAGTTCTGCAATTGCACATTATAAAAATCAAAAATTTCAATTTTTAGCTGATGATCTATTCCAAATTGAATTTATTTATGGCGAAAAGGAAAAGCATCACATAGAGATGAATGTAACTTATCAGATTCCAAAGAAAAGCATAATTGAGCCCTGTTTCACTCGTTATCTATATAATTTAACCAATAACTTAAATGAAATCAATTCAAATCAATCCCTGTATAAATTTCTAGAAGAAACTTATGAATGTGGATCTTTGTATTCACTTCATAAAGATCACTATTTTATTCAATTCAAATGAAAAAATGAACAATTTATTTCTTTTTTATGTTAAATAAAAAGGATGTCTTACGACATCCTCCTCTTTTTGGAACCACGCGTGC
>CAYPTZ010000040.1:0-2735 GCA_964413395.1 uncultured archaeon
ATCGCATTCACTTTGAGGAATTTAACGATGCGTTAAAATCTAAAAAAGCTCGGTTGAAAGAAACTCGGAAAGCATTGTGGACTTTCCTTCATAAAGATTTCAAGAGTTTTCTCGATTATTGTAAAGTTAATCTTGGAGTGGAAACAGGGAAGCATGTAAAATTAGAGATTGTCGAGAAAGGAATTGGAACCACTCGTGTCGATAAAGAAGGCAAAATCGAATTTAAAGCAGAAGAAGGCATTAATCCTAACTTCATTCATCCTATTGAAAACATATTTCAGATGATCCTTCATGGTGATACAATTCGGATTATAGATCCTTCAGATATTCAAGAACCCTTGAGTTACCTTGCCCCTCTTGGGATGGGAATCATTGGAGAACATTTTGTCTTTATTGGAGATAAGTTATTTACCAAAGAAAAAGTCGTTAATTATTTGGATATTACAGATAAAGCCACAGGTGTGATTAAATATGGTCAGTCTGATGAATTATTAATTGAAAATAATGCCAATCAAGGAGATAATTTAAAAGAATTGGTAACTTCTACTCTTCGAATTTCTCAGGTACTAACCGCAATTGTGGGAGATCTATCCCAATTTACCAATCATTATAAAGGCAAGTATGATTTAGCAGAAATTAAACGGACTTTTAAGCTTATTCCTCGTTTAGATAATTCAGAATATGAATCAGGTGATAAAGCAAAATCTTCCAATACTAATAAGCTGATTCAGGTTTTGCATTATTGTGAACGTTATAATAACTTCTTACCAGGGATTTCTTATTCTGGCTCTGAATATTATATTGATAATACAGAAAATGCTGAATACCAAAATCAAGGTGTGATGCTTTTCAAAGAATTCTTGAATCTTGGAGAATTATATGCCGATATTATCCAAGTAGATCCAATAGAATCCCCGAAGATAATTGACGAAATTGAATTATCTATTGAAACTTTAGTGCTCCAATATTTCCGCCATGATACATACGTTTTACCCTCTGCTCAGAGTATTAATGTGATGTTTGGTGATTTAATTTTACCGATTTTCAAAGATACACCCCTTCAAGCAAAATGGTGTGACATAGGGAGAGGTTATAAAACTCTTTCCCATTGTATTTTTAAAATTTCAAATAAAATCATTACATTAGATGAAAAATTTAATGATTTCTCTGAAATTTTACAACCAGTTATAAAACGTTCTTTTGATGTTCATTTAATTGGTGACGGTAATTTACCAATTGGAAATTTAATTGATATTTTAAACCGATATCTTGCTCCTGAGGGAAAAAATGTACAATTATTTCAATGGGAAACTGGGGCAGATCAACTTGCACAGGCATTTGGATTATATTCACGAGAGGCTAAATTATATTCTCATCAAGTGGCTGCTATCGAACTCTTTAAATCTGAAATGGTAGAATTTCTCCAATTCCTAATGCCTCAGCAATCCAATCAATTGCCATATTTTAACATCTTGATGGATCTTATGTGTAAAAATCAAATAATTCCCAATATTTGGACTACTGATCGTGATGGCGTTTCACATTCCCTCCCTGAATGGTCTTCCATCACCTTATCTGGGGGGAAATATTCATCCAAAACTTTGATTCCTAGAGATTATATTTCAAAATCTTTGATTTCTCAGAATCATATGATAGATATCAATTTTCATAAAAAAGATGGCACTTTTCTCAAATCGATGTATGCACGCAATTCAGACGAGATAGGAGATTTGGAAGGATGGGTTAGTGTCAATACTATAGAAAAAAATAAAAAATATCAATTATCTTATGATCCTGAAAGCAAAATACATTTAATCGAAGCTGAGCCATCATCATGGAATTGGCGTAGAAAAGGAGGAATTCTTTCAAATCTGGCAATTTCGACTCGTTTGTATATTAACCGGAATAATTATTATAAATATTCTAATAAATTAAAAGGAATTGGGCCTGATTCATTCATATTCCTTGTGCGATATGAAAAAACTCCATCAGGTTCTCATCTTAAAAAAATTGATACTATTTTAACTACTGAGCATCTGGATTTTATCGGAAAGATTAAAAGATTTTATACCCATCAAAAACAAGTAGATCTGATGGCTTTATTAGCTCGAGGAGGGGTTCACATTGAAGTGGTCAGCAATACCCAAAAACAGAATTGGTTTTTGGAATATCCCTTTGATCAACGAACTGATATGTTCTTTGTTGATGGTTATAATCGAATTCTTAATATTCCGAAAGCCATTGGGCGATATGCTCCTCTGCTCACGACTACCCAAATGAATCAACTTGGCGATATTTTTGGACGTTCTGATTTAACGCTTGAATTTGAAGATGGAACTCAAACTCCAGTTGTTGAATTGGATTTTGCAACCATCATGCAAAATTTCCATCGGATTGTCGCCCAAAACCACGCAAAACTCATTATCAAACGAGAAGGTGAAACTCGAATTTATTTTCCGTTCGATATGACCGAATCTGTTAAAATGAGCAAAATCATCCAAGAATGTTTTGGAATTTTGGTAGATCAACAAAATATTTTGAATCTTGCCGAAGGAATTATTTCCACTGGACCAATGGAAATAACTCGAAATTTACCCACAACATATGATGATTCTGGTATTATTCTTGATTCTAATCTTCGGAGTACAAAGATTATGCTCGATATGCGGCAATTTTGGGCAAATGTGTATGCCTCGACCAATCCATTCACCACTCATGTGAACCCGCTGCCTATG
>CAYPTZ010000040.1:2745-12651 GCA_964413395.1 uncultured archaeon
TCCGAAAATACGCTGGATTGTCAACAAGCACTATTTCCTCTTTGGATAGTCTTCAATATCTCCTTCACACCTCTATCCTTGGGGATGACTTTCACTTAATATAAGGAATCTTAAACACAATATTTTTATACCTCTTTTTTTTTTTATTAATGACCATCATTCAATTTTACTAGAAGAGCTCATTCCCTATGTCCCCTGAAGAAGACACATTGCGCCAATGGATCTATTTGATTTATCGAATCCATGAACTCGATGAAGATGATAAATATTTTATTCGCAATAAATATCCCAATGCGCAATATTATGCTCCTGATGGCTATGTTACGCATCTTTATGTGTCTAATCTCCGGCAGATTAAAGCCCTTCCCGAAGCCTTCCAAGATTTGACTTCCCTTGTCCATTTGCGGATTGATCAATGTGCTTTGAAGTCGCTAAAATTTCTTCCTGAATCCTTACCCCATCTCCAAACTCTCTCTCTTTATGATAATCATCTCACATCCCTTGAGTTTTTCCCAAAATTTCTGCCCCATCTCGAATGTCTTTATATCTCCCAAAATCATCTCACATCGCTTTCCGGTCTTCCGGAATCCCTTCCTCATTTACACCATTTAAATGCTTCTCGTAATCACTTGGAAAATTTGATGGGCCTTCCTGTATTTCTACTTTCTTTAGAATCGTTGGATCTTCATATTAATCACTTAAAAACCTTAATTGGCCTTCCAGAAGAATTGCCTTCCTTAACCTCTCTTGATCTTTCCCAAAATATATTGGAAGTCCTTCCTATTAATTCCGTAAATACTCCTCTGCTCACTCGGAAGACCGTTCAGTTTCAACCTCTTGCTCTTCATACTCTCCATGGATTAGATATTCGTTTTTATCATGATTTCTTTTTTTGGGGAGATACGAATCATTTACCTCCAGCCACTCAAGCCTTAATCCGCTATATGCGCAATAATAATATGGAGGGTTTCCCCCAAACCGAAATTTCATCCCGTGCTCGGAAACGAATGGCTGTGTTCCAGCTACTTTTTCAAGAATATGCTCCTACTGTCGCCGGTCTGGTATCCCGATATCTTCATGGTGAATTATTAACCCCTATCCAAAAGGACCGAATTATCTATGAAGGAGGTTATGATCATTGCGATCAAATCCGACAGGCCTTTCCAGATGATAGCGAGCTCTTACCGGCTTTAGAATCACAACTTCATAAAAAATATACCCTCTAAAAACTTCCCTCTTGATATCCCTTTTATGAATGTAATACTGATATTTATATAATACTTTGAATAATTATAACATGCTAACGTTCATTCGGCTAGATCATGATGAACTGAGTTAAAGTGATTTTTATGGCACCTACTGGACAAGTAAAATGGTTCAACTTTAAAAAGGGATATGGATTCATCTCCCCTGACGACGGCGCAAATGATTTATTTGTACATTATTCAGCAATAGTGGATGAAGAAAAAAATTTCAAAACGTTACATCAAGATGATAAAGTGGCTTTTGAAGTAACAGATGGAGAGAAGGGACGAATCGCAAAAAATGTGATTGTCACGGAAAAGGCTCCACGGCCAGTGAGAAAAAAGAAGACCGAGGAAGAAGCTGGTTCCGAGGAAAATAAAATGTTTAATTAAACCATTTTCATCAACCGAGTAAAGGGTATTTTTATTTTTTATTTCTTTTTTCAACGATTTCTGAAGGAGATTGATAAGCGGGGATACCAATTAATCTTTAGAGAGATAGGATAATTAAAAAAATCCAACCCCATTTAAAAAATGCGGGGATCTTCATCCAGAATGGTCCAAAATGGCATATAAATGCAGGAATAGATGTTCCAGTAGAGAGGAGTAGAATTGGGATATCGCCTATACTACGATGAATTACTCAGTTAATATGGAAGAACCTTTATTTTGGATTTAGGCAGTTAAGGATGTGGCAAAGCGAATGGAAGATACTAGATGGAGGAAGAGGGTTAAATGATCTGCGGTCAGAAGAAATCATCTTAATCCATGACCATGAAGCAACCCACACCAATTTTTTCGCAACGATAGATTGCTTAATTGAGAAAGGATTAGTGTTCAATGGTCCCTTTACTAGCAATTGAAAGGAAATAGTGGAGATTTATAGAATCCTTCTGTAAAAACTATTAAATTCTTAATGATATATCACCAAAAGATGCATAGAATAATTTTGTTTTCAAGAAGATGTCGATTTCTTTATTATTATTGATCCAATAAAATATTCAATTTATTTAGAATAATTTTTTTTTTAGGTCATAATCCTCGAAGGTCTATTTTAGTAGATGAAGGAAGATCTGCCTATTGAAAGAAGGCGATTAAATTATCCCTAATCGGTAGGCATAACCCTGATTCAGGATCATATCGCTACTGATCAAATAATTTCACAGATTATCGATTTATTATTGGAAAAAGGTTCGGTATTTTAATCAACAATTGAGATTGATTGAACTAAATCAAAGGCTATTATATGATTATAAAAAAGAAGTATTTATACGGTAATTAGCAGTGATATTTAGAATTTTCCTTAATTCTGTAAGAAATATTAATCCAATTTTTAGAATATGCTTATAATAAGTTTTATGATAATGAGAAAAATCTAAAAAAAAAGAAAAAAATTTTTTTCTTCTGATAATTTAGAAATAAAATCACATCTAACTTTAATTTGGATTATCACAATAAGATAAATAAATTGCCTTATTAATTGATTCATCCACTAATCCTTCCTGCCTTAAATACCATATATTTCCTGTTCCAGGATTGGGTACATGATATCCTAAGAGAACTTCTAAGGCTGAACCTAATACTTTTTCACTTTGAAATGCCAGATTATAACCTTTGGTTCCTAGAATAATCGTATGTGCCGTCTTAACTTCAGTTTGATCATTTGTCCCAAAATCTGGATCATTATAATCACTTTGAGAAGAAAAAGTGTGTATTTGGATGTTCTTTTGATTTAATTTCATTGGATCTGGTGCAGTAATACCAAATTCTTCTTTGAATTCTGAAGGTGTTAGTTGGAACTTACCTTCAATATAATTATCATCTTGATTAAATGCAAATGCAACATTGAACCTAGGTACATTTTCTCCTAGATAGCTATATCCTCCACTCTTTATTTCTCCTTTCATCTTATAACCAACTAAAATATCTTCATCTCCATATACGAGATCTTCGGCTTGGCTTGTTGTTGATGTAAAAGTATTTGTAATGTCTACTTCAAGTTCATATCCTACTGGAATCCATGATAGTTCCCCATTAATTAAAACTTTTATATTTATTTTATCTGAAATAATACTAGAAGATTTTATATTATAATTTACAGTTGCTCCAGGAATCGTAGGTGCATAAACTCGTTGTTGAACAAGTGGTATTACTTGATTTGGGAAAATTTCTTCACTTGTATAACTTGTTCCATAATCAATTTTAATATTATCATAAAAACCTCTTAATATATGTTCATCATTGTCTTGAAGAGTACTAATAGCAATATAATCTATAAAATATCCATTAAACACATAAATATCTATTGGAATTTCGAAATTGTCGAGTAAGACAATATATTTGTCTGTCTTAAAATCAAGGATAATATCAATAGTATAAAATCGATGAGGTTCAACTCCTGTCATTAAGATTTGAGGTGCTGAGAGAGAAGCACTTGTCCATTGAAAAGTACCACCATTTTCTGGGATATATTCAAAGAAACCGATTTCATCTATGTAGAATCCTGTCCATTGGTTACAAGCAGGTGGTTGTTCAGGATGTATGTTTACTGCCATTTCAAAATGACAAAGAATGATACTTTCTCGGAAATCTGGAAAACTTACATCTTTCCGGACTTGGATTTCTTCATCTCGAATTCCTGCTTCAGGCCCAGCAGATACTTCAAATATGTTTCCATTATGATCTGCAAAATCTTGCGAAGGATCAACAATTGCTGCATTAGTATTACCAAAATTTTGATATATTTCCCAGCCACCAGTTGGAAGTTCACCTATAGTATCATATTCAAAATGATCACCAAAAGGATCTAGCCGATCTAATGGATCAGAATGATAAACTTTTATCTCATCCCAATCTGAAAATTCATCATTATCGGTATTGTCTGAAACGGGATGTGTGTTATAATAAAAAATTTCATCATAATCGGATAAACCATCTTCATCAGAATCTTCCTTATTAGGATCAGTTGTATACCCATCTAATCCTGCAAAAAATTCTTCTCCATCAAGAATTCCATCATAATCAGAATCAGGATTATCTGGATCTGTAAAAGAATCTATTGATTCTTCGAAATCCGACAGGCCATCTCCATCCGTATCAGGTGATTCAGGCCTTTCCATGAAAGTTATCTCGGCATATTTTGGCTCTGATACCAAATCTTTTGTTACCGCTGGTCGATCTATGCCGACATTTTCATAAAGATCGGCTGTCACTATCACTCTAAATTTAAAAGTACCTGCATTATGTGATGTAAAGGAACTACCGCTCGGCGTATAGGGTAATGGTTCAAAATCACCCCATTGATTTGTGTCGGTATTGTATTCAGAGATTGTGATCGATGTCCGAATATCTTGATAGGAACCACTATCAGCTGGACTCAGGCTATAAGAAATAACCACTATTTGAGAGGTATATGGTATGTTGTTGCTTAACGTCACCTCGGCGATTACAGGTGGTTCTGGCGGTAGTTCTGGTGGGGTCACTGTTAATGTAGACGAATATTTTGTCTCGACTAAAACATCATACCCATAAAAACATCCACGTCCATAATTAACAAAAGTATCTGCATATTGTTCTACCTTAAATTTGTAGGTGCCTAGATTTAACGAAGTTTTTGTATAACTTTTCGATCCTGTTCCCGTATCGATCCGTATCTGAGTATAGGCTCCCCCATTAAAAGAAACAGATAATTTTGTCTCAAAATTTGAATATGTTATAGATACACCAGGTGGTTGTTCAATATACGTCCCACTCCACCATGAAACAACCACGTCTTCATTTTCTTCCAACTCAGTACTACTCAAGTTAACGCCTGTAATTTGTGCCGAGGCTTCCGAGATTCCTCCCATTGGGAGAAAGGGAATTAGGAACATTCCCACTAGTACCAAGGTAATTTTATTGATAGTTTTTTTTTTCATTTTAATCACTTGCTTTTTAGATAGGTAAAATTTCGAAGTTTATTCAAACTTCAAGAAAGAATTAGAAAATTTTAGTTAAAAATAGGTGTGGAAAGAAAGCGAAACAATAAAACATTTTTGTTTTTTATTGGTGTCAAACTCACTTTTTAGTAATTGTCCAATTAGTAAAGGATATTTTTATTTTTTATTTCTTTTTTCAACTAATCAGGATGCATATTCAAACTAGGTCAGAATGCAGGTTTTTCTCAAATTTAAAATTATTACAACGTAACGAACAATTATCGTCAAGAAGATTAAAACTAGGGTGTTAAATCTCTATATTTTTAAATTATTGCATATTATGATCGATATAACCTTAATAAATTGTTCCATAGTTCCTCTTAATTTTTTCTCCATAGCATTACAAATTAAAAACTAGTAGAAAAAAAAGAGAATAAAAATACAGATAATTCCAAAGAAAAGATTATATAGGTTATAATTGAAGTCAATATCTTAATTAATTGAAAAATGTGAATCTAGAAAATAAATAAACAAATGAACAAATGAACAAATAAACAAACAAATAAACAAATGAACAAATGAACAAATAAACAAACAAACATGTTAGTGTTTAAAAAAAATGTCTTCTTTGATAATAAAATCTGAAAAAATACTGCAATATATTGCTGATGGAGAATTAAATTCCGCTTTAGAATCAATTTCTGAATGGGAAAATGAATCTAATCTAAATATTGAAGAGGATCATGAGATAAATTTACTTAAATCTATGTTATATAACCGAATATCACAATATAAGAAATCTATGCAATATTCGCAGGATCTTATTATAAAAAGTAAAAAGGAACAAAATTATTATTACTATTTTCATGCAATCGTCCAGTGTATGCATTCCTTAGATTCTATAGATTATTTAAAACAATGTTCAGAATTAATAATGGAAGCAAATTTAATTATTGATGGTAATGTTAATTTGGACAAGAATGCGAAAATGATTCGTCCCCTTGGACATTATTATAATCGCCTAGGTGTTTTTCTTCAAAAATCCAATAAATATGAGGAAGCGATACAAGCATTTCAAAAAAGTTTAACCTACTTTGCGATTTTAAACGATTCGTTAAGAAAGGCGGACATTCTTACAAATATGGGCAATAATTATGCATTGATGAAATCATTTGAGAAAGCTATGAAATCTTTTAATGATTCTTTGGCAATAAGTCGACAACATGGAAAAAATATCAATACTGCGTGGACTTTAGCCCATATGTCACAAATGAGTTATCAAATGGATAACGATGAGGATATTCTACAAAATTTAAATGAAGCTTTAAAAATTTCTTTCAATTTAAATAATATTCACTGCATCGATTATATTTATAATATTATGGGAAATTATTACTTAAAAATAGGAGAATTTTATGAAGCTTTAGAATATCAAAAATTAAGTTATAAATTGCGTAAACAGCGTGGAAATAAATTAGAAATGGCCTTTGTTCTCTGTTCCATTGCGGGAATATATAGTAGATGTGGTGAGATCGAAAAAGCAAATCAGTACATTGATAAAATATTTTTACTCCAAGAAAAATATTCAGATGTATTGGCTAATTCTCTTTTTTTAAGCATTAAGGGAGAAATTTTGGCTGAACAGTGTAAATTTCAAGAAGCAACAAAATATCTGGAAGACGTATTGAAGAAATTTGATGAATTACAAAATTTTAATCAAGGATATCGAACTATACATGTTTTAATCTGGATTGCAATCATTAAAGAGGATAAAGAAAAACAATACCTAATGCTTGAATATATACAAAATTTAATGAAAAAATATCCTAATCATAAACAAATCAAGCTTTTCTTTAAATTAGAGCAAGGTCTTGTGTTTAAACATAGTCGAGACACCTATAAAGAGGTACTTGCAAAACAAATTTTTAAAGAATTAACTAATCAGGAAAATGTAAAGCCTTGGATTTTTCAAGAATCCATGATAAATCATATTGAAATACTTATAAAAGAGTATAAATATTCTCCCAATGATACAATTTTTAATGAAATCGAAAAGATATCATCACAATTACTAACAATAGCAAAAAAAGAAATATTTGTCGCCCTTATTTGCGAAACCTTATCACTAAAAGCAATTTTAGCTATAAAACAACAAAAATTACAGCAAGGAAGGCTATTGTTAACAAAAGCACAAAAAAAGGCAGAAGAAAGGGGGCTCAATTTATTAGCTAAAAAGATTTCTTATGAACATGATAACATCTTAGTTTTGCTTAATAGTTCAACAGAAAATCATGACAAATCGATAAATTCTAAAATTAGTAATTTTGAATTTGTTTTTTCTAAAATAACCAGGAATTTTAAATTTCAGATATCTAATATTCATCATAATCCTATTTTCTTGGTAATTTGGAACAAAACAAAAATTTTGCTTAAATTGAATCTTAGTTCAGAAAATCAAGATTTAGGTCTAGAAAATTATGATAATTGCTTAGAAATTTATGAAAAATCAGAAAAATTAGAATTATTGCAAGATAATACCTTTGATAGATTTATAATTGCGAATTTCATGATTATAGTGCGCAAATTTCATGATATTCGGTTTCATTATGGGTATCATGGAAATTCTCATTTTGCTTCTGAGAAATTAGATGGATTCATAAAAAAAATTCAAGAAATGAAAGATTTATGGAATGAAATAAGTAATGTAAAAAGTGAGACAATTAGCGATCATGTAAAATCTAAATTAACTGAGTGCGTAAATGATATATTTTATAATTAAATTTATTTTTAAGACAATCAATAAATTATCGGTTGAATAAACACCAAATTTCTCCATTGTAATTAATAAAAATTTAAAATGTTTAATTAAGAGATTTTCATCAAACGAGTAAAGGGTATTTTTATTTTTTATTCCTTTTTTCAACTAATCCTGATCAAACGGAGTGAAAAGGCATATTATGTTCAAAAGGAGACTTTTTGATCACTCAGTGAATAATTATGGTGAAGAAGACTAACGCAATGATTCTAATTCTCGACTGTTTTTTCTTTAAAAGAACTTGATATGTGGGTTTTGTATTTTGGGTCAATTTTAGGAAAGCAGTTCAAAATAAGTTGGATTTCATGGATGTTAAAATGATATATTCGAAAAATGAGACTATCAATTTGAGCTAAGAGTGGCCAATATTCTTTCTCTAAAGTCAGCTTTTGTTTAGAATTTTTGGCAAATTTAACCATTTGGTTGGCCCATTGATTTGCTTTGGGGATAAAGTTTGATATTAAGATGATTAATTGTTGATGGTTTGGATTTTTTGGATCAAAAATAGGAATTGGGATATTTTGAACTAAATATTGATTGACATTATTATTTGAACTAAAAATTCGGATAAAATATTCGGAAATTAAGGAATTTAAAATACCCAATAAATATAGCATCTCATTCTTGTTCATGAATTCTTTTCTATCGTGTCTTTTTTTATAAGGTACAATATAATTTAAAGAATTGACAGTCGCGATACCTGGGGGAATTATGGCAAAAAAAAGCCGACGTTTCAATTTGATATTGGATACATTTCGCCATATTATACGTTCATATTGATAAATCGGTTTATAATTGGCATAATGTTCTATATCATTGATATAATATTTTACAGAGTCGACAGAATATCCAAATTGGACTAAATGCTTTCCTTCCAATACTGGAATCTTAGTTTTCCTTTGTGTAATAATTTCATTTTTTTCATCATCTGTTCGATTCAATTCCCGTTTCGTGTCATAACCCCAATCTTTCGTAAGTTTTGGGTATCGAGCTAATTTTTCTAGTATCGAAATTTCCAACTTATGGTGTATTATCGGAAAGGCTATGGATTCTACACCATTTTTTACTGCAGATTGATATCTAGGTGATATGGTATTAATTAATGAGACTGAGATTGATATTTGGTCAGACATCTCAGACTTAAAATTTATGATGTCTGTGACATTTTGATATTTGTATAAATCCGTTTTTCCGCTATTTTTAAAAATAATAATACATATTGGTTGACCTCCAGCAATATTGGGAAAGATTTCGTTATCAGAATAGAATTGAAGAATCGTATATATTTTTTTTTGGTTAATTAGCACATTCCTTAATAAATTAGCTCGTTCTTCCCCCATAATACCCGAAGGAATAACAATCGCAACAAATCCATCCTGATCTGTTAAAGAAAAAATGCGTTCTAAAAAAAGTTTAAAGAGATTGAGTTTATTTTCAACTTGAAAATGAAACGTATCTTTCCAGTAAATATTTTTCCATTGGATCAATGCACGATATTTTTGATATTCCTTTTGAATTTCTGGATTCGATAATAGGGATTTTATGGTTTTTTGTTTTTGACTATGAGAAAGCTCATTAAAATCATTCTGAAATCGTAAAAAAAATTCATTATTATTTATTTGATTAATTTCCCAAGGAGGATTATTGATAATACAATCAAATCCTGTCTCTAACCGCAAAGAAGTATTACTATTGTCATCATAGATATTCCTATTATTATTATTATTATTCTGGTTACTTTTTTCAGCAATATATACTTCAGGAAATTCAAGGATCCAAGATAAGTCTTCTTTGATTAATTGTGGATACTCTTGAGATATCAAGTTGTTTTGGATGCATTCCTTAACCAATAATTTGTATAATATAGTCGTTTTTTTATTTATCTCCATAATTAGAGCATTAAATTGGATAATATGATCTCCTTTTTTGG
>CAYPTZ010000041.1:0-12623 GCA_964413395.1 uncultured archaeon
AATAAAAAATAGATACATTTTTTATTAGAATCTCTCACAATAATTGAATTTATGTGGTATCAAGACATATTGGATTACATATTTTACTAATTTAATCAATTCTTTCCTCTATTACAAAATTTTTTTTTTAATCTTGGTTTAAAAAATATAATGGCAAAGAAATTAACTTTTGTTACAGGGAATAAACATAAATTTGAAGAAATATCTGAATTACTTTCAAAACAGGTGCCTGAATATTCATTAATTCAATCAAACAAAGAATTAACTGAAATTCAAGCAAATACTCTAGAAGAAGTGGCAATTTATAAAGTTAAAAGTGTATTAGATAAAATTGATCCTCCTTATTTTATCGAAGACGCAGGATTTTTTGTAGACGATGTCTTGAATGGATTTCCTGGCGTTTATAGTTCTTATGTTATGAAATCTATTGGGAACGAAGCTATTTTAAAACTCCTTGCTGATTCCAAACACCGAAATGCTCATTTTGAAAGTGTAATTGTATATATTGATGAAAATAGGAAAATATACAGTTTTAAGGGTATAAATCAAGGAAAAGTATCTTTATCAGCCAGAGGAGACTCAGGATTTGGATTTGATCCAATCTTCATTTCTGATGAATCAAAAGGTAAAACTTTTGCAGAATTATCAATAGAAGAAAAAAATGCCATTTCTCATAGAAGGAGGGCAATCCTTAAACTAATTTCCTTTTTGGTGGATAAAAAAGAATTTTAAAGCACTATATCTAATATTCATAATTGCCTTGGCCATAATATGAAGAATCAGATGTCATTATTTTTGAAATAATATATAGAACAATAGCCTTTAGTATGAATATTCCAAAAATTGCGATAATTGCATAAACAATAATCCCATAGGGTCCTAAATCCAACATTACTTCTCGTAAATATTCCATATTTTGTACTTTCCCCATAATAATGAGTTTTTTTTTGTTACAAAAAAAATTTTCTTTATGTTATTTAAATTATTCGTTAATAAAAAAAAAAAAAAATTTCAATTAAGAAAGTGAAATAGAACAAACGAATTATTTTTTTTGTCCTTGTGTTAACATCAATAAAAAGATGAAGAACATCACTGAGAACAAAAATAATAAGACCCATATCATACCGCTATTCGCTCCTGCCCAAAGAAATGCTAAATATCCAAATGGAATCATAAAAACTAAGGTAATAATCAAAAGCGCAGTAATATTTGTAGGTGTTTCTTTTAAGTCAATAATCAAAGGAATAACCACCATAATTACCAAAAGAGTGACAATAAGTTTATAAATTAATACTATTGTTGCTGAGGGTGCAAATTCCGTTGTCATATTAAAATCTGGAATAAAGAAATATTTCCAAAATGCTCTAGTTCCTTCTTGCATAAATTCATTACCACTTAATGCAGGTAAAACTGCAGCTAATATTAAATTTAAAATAATTCCAATTAAAAGTAATAATACCATATCATCCGCATCTTTTATGCCTTCGGCAGTATCTTTTATATATATGTCTCGGATGATAGCCAATAACCAAAACACTGCTAATACTAACATAGCTCCTGCAGGACCAAAGCTAGTTGTGCCATCCTTACTTACCATATACCATAGGTAGTTTGCAGGCAATATTGCTGCAATATAAGCAAAAGAACCATAATTATCTCCCCGTTTGAAAAGATCATATACTAAAAAGGTTCCATATATTAGAATAAAAGTTACTAATAAAACTATATCGGTTGCTGAAAACGCCATTTTAATCACAAAATGTATTTTTTTATTATAAGATATTTAGTTTTAAGACATATAATATTTTTTAGAGAAAAGACCAAATGAATGAGAATTTCTATACTTATAAGGGAAATAAAAAAGCTTTATAGATGATTATTCTTATCTTTTTTATAATTAAGTTTTGTTGATATTTATGGACTTTAAAAAAGAATTAATAGGACTAAGAATCTTTCTCGGTTCTTATTTCCTTGAAACACAAAAAACTTGGGGAGAAGCCACAGTAAAGGCTTTATTAAACCGTCTAGGTCAAAAACCTGCAAAGATAATTGCAGAAGAAATCCTTCAAAAATATCAAAAAACGACTAGAGAGCCTTTTGAAATTCCCTCTGCTGCTTTTTCATTGTTTGAAAACACGATTACAAAATTATATGATACTGAAATTCTTAGTCAGGAAACTTTTAAAGATAAGATGGTAATCAAAATTAAAAATGAGTGCACATTTCGCCAAGTTATTAATGGGAGAAAAGAATTAGAATATGGAGGTACTTTATGTGAATTCACTATGGGATATTTTGAGACTGCTTTAAAATTACTCACAGGTTTAAAAGTTCAATATCAACTTGTTAAAAAAGAGACTACTGATGATGCCTGTGTGGTAAATATAATTTTTAATTTCAAAGCTGAAAAAGAAAACATAAATTCTTAATGTTTTTCTTCATTTTTTATTCTTAACTTAACTATAGTTTAGGGATTTTTTATTATGAGACCTTATAATTTCTTTGATTACAAAAATGGTGATTCTCAAATTCCAGTCGATTTTGCAATATTTGGAATTCCATGGGATGCTCACTCAACTCACATCATTGGATCAACTAGATCAGCTCCAAATAAATTACGGGAAATCACATCATATTTAGGGAGAACTACTGAAACTGGGTTAAATATTGAATTATTTGATGTAGCTGATTTTGGTGATGTAGCTATATATCAATCTTTACCAGAAAGAAGTAAAGAAAATATTGAAATATTTATAAAAGAATTATTACCTTGGAAATTATGCACCCCAATACCTATTATGATTGGTGGCGATCATTATTGTTCATATGAAGTTATCAAAAATTTAAATGAGATTGCAAGAAGGGATAATAAAGGGAAGTTTGGAGTGTTAATCTTTGATGCTCATTTAGATTATTATAATAAATGGAAAGATGTGGAATCTAATTTTCATTGCACAGTTACTAAAAGAATAACGGATATTCCTGAAATAACACCAGATAATGTTGCTGTAATAGGAGTAAGGGACATAGATATAAATGAATTAGAAATCGCAAATAAAGATAAATTATATTTCGTACAGGATTACAAATTATATCCCCACGAAAAATTCTTACATGAAATAAAGGAAGTAATTTCTTACTTTAAATCAAAAGAAATTGAAAATCTTTATATTTCAATTGATATCGATGTTTTAAATGGGTCAGATGCTATTGGAACCCCTTATACTATTCCCGGTTCTATAAAATATCGAGATTTATGGGTAGGATTAAAAACATTCATTTCTGAATTTAATATCATTGGATTAGACTTAGTTGAAGTTGCTCCTGATTTAGATACTCCAACAAATTTAACACAAATAACTGCAGTTAAATTAATAATCGAAACAATAGGGTTTATAATTAATAAGAGAGATAAAAAATGAACCACTTACATAACGATAAACACAAAAAACCAGTAGAACAAGCAGATATCGCACCAAGTCAAGATATTGTGAATTTAGTAAACACTTGGGATAATATGGGATTTAATGCTAAACGCTTAGCTAGAGCTTGTAAAATTTATGAAAAAATGTGCAAAGATGAAGAGTGTGTAAAATTTTTTGCTTTATCTGGAGCCATGGTTCCTGTTGGGATGCAAAAAATTATCTATGATTTTATAAATGAAGGTTTTATTGATGTTCTTGTCACCACAGGTGCCAATCTTACACATGATTTAGCTGAAGCTTTAGGAGATCATCATATCCAAGGACATTGTGTAGACAATATAAAACAAGATGCAGCATTACATGAAGAACATTTAAATCGAATTTATGATGTATATATGCCAAATCATATATATGAAAACATGGAAGATTGGATAAAATCGTGGGAAATGGATCCAAAATTAACACTTAAGGAAGCTATTTGGGAAATTGGAAAACATCTTCCTTCTGGAAATAAATCTATTTTACGAATTTGTTATGAAAAACAAATCCCGATATATTGTCCTGCATTTACAGATTCAGGATTGGCAATGCAACTCCTTTTCAAATATCCCAATTTAAACCTTAACCATTTTGAAGATTTAAATGAAATGATTAACAAAGCTTGGGACACTAAAAGTCCTGGTATTTTTATATGTGGTGGAGGTGTTCCAAAAAATTTTATATTCCAAAGCATGCAATTTTCTCCAAATTCTGCGAAATATGTGATTCAAGTCACAACTGATGTTCAAGTTTCTGCTGGAGGGCTATCTTCGGCATCTTTAAGTGAAGCCATTTCATGGGGGAAAATTAATGCTAAAGGGGAAGTATCTCAAGTTCACCTAGATGCAACAGTAGCTCTACCTATAATATTATCATATTTAAAACAAAAACAAAAGAAATAGACTTTTAATTTAGTGAAAACCAAATTTATAGTGTTTTTTTTTGTATCATCTTTAATTTCATATCAAATAAAACATAAATCAATTTTTTTAAAGATTTTTAAATTCGATAAATGATATTAAACTGAGTATATATCTCAAAAAGGTGATTAAAATGTCAAATAAATTTTGTTCAAGTTGTGGAAATGCTATAGGAACTGGAAAGAATTTTTGCGAAAATTGCGGTGTTTCAGTTGAGGGTACAAATCAAAATACACAACCAAATAATATAGGAAATGTTCAATATGCTAATTCTGCTATATCTGGAGGAATGAGAACGGATGGTGCTTCAGATAAGAGTTTTATTGCTTTAATAATATTGTGGTTTTTCTGGGGAATATTGGGTATCCATCATTTTTATGCTGGTAATGCTGGAAAAGGTGTTTTATATTTATGTACTTTTGGTTGTTTAGGAATAGGTTGGTTCATAGATTTCTTTCTAATTGTTAGTGGAAATTACAAAGATGGTCTTGTTAGACCAATTAATAGTTAAAATAAATTTCTAAATTTTTTTTTTCTTAAAATTTTATAATTAATATTGTCTAATTGTTATGTAAGGATTTTTAATGGAGATTACCCATAAAATCATAATTTCTAAAATTGGTCGAAATTCACCCATCTTCACTAATTTTATTAAAGAATTTGGAAATTTGAATATAAGAAATGTTTTTCAAAAAAATTATAACATTTGGAAATCTCATTTTCCATCATTCTCAATGATAAAAGAACCCAATCTTAATATAGAAACATCAATGATGGATTTAGATATAAATCAGTATTATTATTTGCTTTATAGCTATATTGCATGGTGCATTACCAATATTGCAAAAATAATTCTTCCAAAATATAATTTTTCATCAAAAATCATACAGTTTTTCAAGTGGACTAATCTAATAACGTCTTTTGAATTTTTTAATTCGCCAAATTCTCAAAATAATACTCAACATGATCATGAATTACATTTTGCTTCTCAAGACCTATTTAGTAATTTTCTAAATAATATTTTAAAAGTCAATTTACGCGAACAAAAAGGGATGTTTTATACACCTCAAATCCTCTCTAAATTTATCTCGCAATTAGTAGTGGATGAAGATATATTGCTCTCTTCAAAAAAAATATTAGACCCAACATGTGGAACAGGAAGTATACTTCTTTCAATTACTAAAGAAATTTTCTTACAAGAAATTAGTAAAGAGCAAAAATATGGTCTTATTTCAAATATATATGGGAATGATGAAAATCCTGTTGCTATAATGGCAAGCATTTTGAATATACTTAATGTATTAAAAAACAATGGATATGCCAATCAATTTATTGAGAAAATTAATGGAAATTTCTTTTGTACTAATATATTTGATTACGCAGAATTAAATAATGAGAATAGTATAAAAAAATATGATAAAAGACTTCGCTTACATGATTTTGACGTAATTATTGGAAATTTACCTTGGAATGTCTTAAATAATATCGAAGATCAAACGATAATAGAGAATATTGAAAATATTAGCAAATCTTTTGATATTTTCATGTCATGGAAAAATAGATCTAATCTAGAAATTGCCACAGTATTATTTAAAATAATACAATTTAATTTATTATCTGATAATGGTGCTATTATCTTTCTTTTACCTACAAGTATTTTAACTGCTTCACAACATTCAAAGTTTAGAAGATTTGTAGGCTTGAAAAGTATTAAAACATATCATATTAAGCCTGATTATTTTCCTATTCATTCTATGATATTTTATGGTAAAAATACTAACTTAAAAACATCTTTAGATGTAGAGAAGAAGATTGAAGCTTACTATTATTCTTTTGAGGATAAAAATGACTCATGGAAATTATATAAACAAGAAATATTAACACCTTCTTATATAAGTTACCATAACAACAAACCTTTATTTGGTAAATATTATTCTAAAATTAACTCTAGATATGATTTACCCATAAAGAAATCTTTTTATCATAAAAATATTAATCGTGGAGTTGATATCACTCCTCGTCGATTATTATTCGTATTACCTGAATCCAAATTTTTAAAAGAAAAAGAATATTCAGGAGACATTATTATTAAACCTGATTTAAATCATCCAATTTCGACTCAAAGTTCGAATTGGAATATTATTCCCTTTAAGCAAACAATAATTGATTCAAATGATATCTATCCTGTAATAAAAAGTACAAATCTAATCCCATATATGTTATATCATAATCATTTTGCTTTTCTACCCTTGGTTTTGAAAAAAGGTCATTTAAGCTTTAAAAAAGAAAATGAAATGAAAATTAATTCAAAACTCCATTTAGAGAAAATTAATCATATCTATAGTAAATATAAGAAAGTTAATTCAAAAAATAATACTCTAAAAGAAAGCTTATGTTATGGAAAAAAAATATATGCTTCAAACTTACTTAAGCCTATCAAAGTAGTCTATCCTGTTGGAGGTTCCTATTGTAAAGCTGCAATTTTAGATCAAAACAAAACTATGATTGATGTAACCTTCTACTATTTATCACTTAACTCAAAAGCTGAAGCATATTATATCTTGGCTTGGTTAAATTCAAATTTATTAAATTTAAATTTACACAAAGTCTGTACTATTGGAGCAAATGGAAGTATAAGGGTGATACATATGGCGCCTTGGATGTTTCCTTTACCGAAATTTGAGAGTAATTCTCTTCAAGATGAAATTGTCTCAATTAGCAAAGAAATTGAAAAATATTTGTTTTTTTTATATGATGATAATGGAATAAATGATTTTAGGGACTTTAGAAACTATAAAAACAAGAAAAAAAGGGTCTCCTTAACCAAAATATATAAAATATTAAAAAATGACAAAATCTACCAACAATTAAGTAATAAATTAGATGAAAAACTTATTGAACTCTTTACTATCAAGCAGATTTAGCTTTTGAAATTGACCAACTGAACAATTAGCCATCTTAATGATTCTTCAATTCCGAAATTTCTCTCAATGGAAACAAAACTTACTCCCGAATTTAAATCTAAATCATTAAAATCTATGATATCATATACTTCTTCAACAGTATAGTTATTTTTATGATTTGTTTCATTAGCTAATAATAAAATAGGTAATTTCTTTTTATTTGACTCAACCTTACAATATTTTTTAAAAACACTCTTAATATTTTCTTTTAAAGTTTTAATTTTTCTTCTTTCAGTTGCAAGATCAAATACAATAATTATTGCAATAGGTTTTTTAAATACTTCAAACCATAAACTACACGGCAAAGTGTCTAAATCATAAGTCCATATTTCAACCTGTTCAAGAAAATCCTCAAGAAATAATCGTCCGACGGATAATTTTTGAATTGTTGTAGGTTCAGGATAATTCATATTAGATGATAAAATTTCATCATAAGATTTTGTATAATCCTTAGAAATTGATTCGATTAATCTAGATTTTCCTGCCTTTTGATTTCCAATTATTAAAATTCGACCCATTTGCCGAGAATCTAAATATCTTTCAATGAATCTTGCACTGGATGATATTGTGAAATTTAAAAAGTAATGTTTATCCTGAATCTCTGGATCTTCTTTATCTGATTCAATATAAAACCCTTTATATAATTGAGGGGTTTGTTTCAATTTTTGAGCAATTTTAAAAAGAAATTCTTTTACTGAACTAAACTTTTGATGAGCTTTTAATACCATAGTAAGCATGACTGATTCTACTTCACCACGAGCCCATTCCGAAGGAATTTCAAAAATATAATTTCCTAAAATCAATTCTGCTGAATCTACTCGATGTTCAAAAAAACCTTCTGGTAAATTCAGATCTAATAAATTGCATACCAATTTATCAATATCTGATTTAACCTCAGGTGGACTAGCTAGATATATTTTTGGACCCATATGGGAATGAAAATATGTCAAAATAATTTGAAGTGTCTCCACTGAAAGATCATAATTTTCTTCAATCAAATTATTTTTTTCAATTAATAGCTTTGGCATGTTTTTATCAATAATTGAGTTATACTTCAATTAATAAATTAAAACCTTAAAAAATTTTATTCGTTAAGTCACTTATTAAATTCTTTTTTTATTTTGTCGAAATTGAATAGTTCTATAAAAAAAAATCCCACAAATGATTATCTTAATTTAAATTATAATGAAATATCCATTTCAAATTTTTTTTAGTAAGTATTATTAATTATTTGAAAATTTTTTTTGAATAACTAATTAAACTCTATTTTTTCTTATATTATCATATTGTTAGTATCGAAATTTGTTTTAATTAATTAATCAATGTTTTGCAGAATTTTATTCTAAAAATTATAAAGAAGAAAAATTCAAATCATCTAGGATTATGATGAGAAAATGAAAAATACGCGAATTATTTGGATGGGAAATCATCAATATAAATCATTTGGCTCTAATGAGATCGCATTAAATATTCCCGAGATTGAAAAATATGCCTTAGATGATATTATCCGAAATATTCAAGCTAATATTACTTCATTTCGCAGTTCTTTGATTGAAAATTCAAAAAATCCTTATTATAAACGCATGGATAAAGAATGTATGGAAGTAATGAAAGGGAATTTAATTCTCAGAACATCTAATATCAATCATATAGAACATATCAATTTATTCTATAGAGGAATAAAGAAATTGCCAAAATCTATTGGGGATTTTTCTAGTTTAAAAACTTTGAATATTTCAAACAATAATCTTTATTATCTTCCCGAATCAATAGGAAATTTACGAAATCTTGAAGTTATCTCAGCAAAAGATAATAATTTATCATTTATAACTGAATCAATAGAGAATTTAACAAAACTTCAAGTGTTAGATTTTTCAAACAATTCTATATCATACTTTCCTCGATTTTTTTATAATATAAAAAAATATCTCTTTACTTTGTATAATTTTAAAGGAAATCCTATTCGTTCTTTATCAAATATCTCTTTTAAGAATTTAAAAGAATTAGCTAAATGGATCAATTCATTTATTGCTCAAAATAAAACATGGCAAAATTTTTCATCTTTTCAATTAACTGCAAAAGCAAAGCGATTAATTGAAGATTCTTTTATAATAGATGAAACTCGATATCTTAATGGATTATATTTTAATAATATCCAAGAAAATACTGAGATCTTACAAGAACTCTTTGAATATTATAAAAAGGATCCCATATCATTAGCAAATCAATATATTAGTTCTAAAGATTTGACTGAAGAAGAAGAAAAACGTTTAATTCATGAAGCAGATCATAATATTAGGATAATTCTTGAAGAACATTTGCCAGATCATGATAAAATATTATGCGAAATCAATAAACGATTGAAAATTCTAATTTCTGAATCTATGAATATTTTATTATAATGGTATTTATCATGAATCAGTAAATACTCCATTTAAGTTTAAAATAGAAATTGTTGGCTAATATCCTTTTTTTCAATTTTAAAAAAATTAGTAATACTTATGAAAATCTTCTTTCACTGAGAAAATGTTATATATTTTTTCTAATTCTATAGGGATATTAATTTTTTGTGGACAATTTTGAATACATTGCCCATATTTTTCACATAATCCCGCATTTCCATGATTTGGACTTTCTATTAAATCTTCTTTTGTTTTCGCTAAACTTTCATACTCTAATTTGGAATAAGTATCCTTTAAATCCCATGATTGGTTATTTAGAATATTAAAATTAAGCGGAATACATACTCCTGAGGGACATGGCATACAATATTCACAAAAGGAACAAGGAATTTTAATATTCTTAGAGAAAACTTCTTTTAATTTTCCTATTGTGTCAAAATCACTTTGATTCATTGAATTTGGTAATGCTGACTCTGAAGTTTTTATATTTTCTTCAACCATTTCAATAGTATTCATTCCACTAATTATTACAGAAACTCCTGGATGATCCCATACATATCTTAATCCCCAATCTGCTAAAGTTCTTTTTGGTCGGGTAGAGTTAATTATTGTATCAATAGTTGCGTTTGTTTTTACCAAACTGCCTCCATGTAATGGTTCCATAATAATAAGAGGAATTTTTTTTTCAGTCACATAATTTAAACCTTTTATACCTGCTTGAAAATTCGTATCGATATAATTAAATTGGATTTGAACTGCATCCCATTCAAAAGAATCTGTGATATTTATAAAAAGATCATATGCCTCATGAAATGAAAAACCTATTGCTTTTATTTTTCCTTCTTTTTTCAATTCTACCATATGATCTAAAATTTTCATTTGATTTACTTTATTCCATTGAGGATAGTTCAAAGCATGGAGTAAATAAAGATCTATATGATCTGTTTGTAATTTTTCTAGCTGAGCATCTAAAATATTATCAAAATCTTCAATCGAATTTACTTCCCATATTGGAGATTTGGTTACTAATTTTATTTTTTAATATTGGAATGTTACTGCTAATCAATTTGCTCAAAAATTTAAATCAAATTTACTAAAACAATTCCTTTCTTTACTAATTGAACCAGATTTACCTCTTCATATCATTCTTTACACATTCAAATTTTTTGATCTTGGAGATGGTACTTTTCCTGAAGGTGGAGCACTTGAATTTATGAAAAAAGTTGAAAGAAGATATAAAGAATTAGGAGGGATTATCAAATATAATTCTAAAGTTCAAAAAATAATAACAAATGAAAATTCTGCCACTGGTATTAAATTAGTATCTGGAGAAATACATAATGGAAATTGGATAATTTCTGCGGCAGATGGACATTTCACTATATTTGATATGCTTGATGGTAAATATCTCAATGAAGATCTTCAAAATTTATATAATTCTCATAAATTATTTCAACCCCTTGTTCAAATCTCATTTGGCATAGATGCAGATCTTTCAAAATACCCTCATAGCATTATTGCGATACAAAATGAAGAAGTTGCAGGATTTAGTTTTCATGGATTAAATTACAAACATTATTGCTATGACAAAACGTTAGCTCCAGAAGGAAAAAGTGTTGTTATAGTTTTACTGCCAACAAATTTTGAACAATGGAAAGAAATATATAAAGATAAAATTCTCTATAAGCAAAAAAAAGTAGAAATTTTGCAGTATATTCAAAAAAAGGTTGAGGCCATGTATCCTGAAAGTCAAGGAAAATTCCTTGTGACTGATATGGCAACTCCAATGACCTATATTCGATATACTGGAAATTATAAGGCTTCTTTTGAGGGGTGGTATCCAAATTTTCAAAATATAATGATTAAAATACCTAAAACTCTTCCAGGATTAAATAATTTTTATATGGCCGGACAATGGGTTGAACCTGGTGGTGGCATCCCTAATGCTGTACTATCCGGAAAAAGTGTGATTGATCTTATCGATATATAAAATTCTAAATTTTTTTTTTTTTAAAAAATTGAAATTATTTAATTTTACATTCATTATCAATTAGTAAATATCTAATTTAATATAGTAAAATTCAAATTTTATTTATTAATTCATGGGATTATTCCAACAATAAAAAAATATATTTTTGATAAGTATTAATAATTTTAAATATAGGTCTCAATGGTTTTCATAATATATACTTAAAATTAGAGATTATATTTTGGAGAATAAAAAAAAATATTTAGATTAGCTAATTGAAAAAACTCAGAAACATTTTTTGGAGACCATTATAAATAAGGAGATAGAAATTATGATTTATTTTCATGAAAAGTTTACTAAATTACAAGATTTGATTCTATATGAAGATAATAATAAAGTTTTAGAGACTTTTGAATTATTAGAGAATAAAGAATTATCTGATAATGATTTTTTAGATTTAATCCTATTAAAATTACAATTATATAACTATACTGCTCAATATAGCAAGGTTTTGGATCTACATACAGAACTATATAAAAATAAAGAATTAAAGATTGATATTTTTTATGAATTCAGTTTTTTAGTTGAGAAATTAGCTGCTTTGGCAGCATTGAATGATAATAATGAAATATCTCATTTAATGGAACAAGGAAATGCATTATTAAAAATATGTAAAGAAGAAAAGGAAAAAAAATATCAATTTAGTATTGCAAATTATTATCTTACTGTAGGAGGTATTATTCAACAAAATTTTGAATTTGAACGCGCATTAGATTATTCTGACAAGGGTGTTGAAATTTTTAAGAATCTAAAGGAACCATTAGGAACTGCTCAAGCATTATTTTTAGCAGGTATTACTTATTATTTAAAACAAGAATTCACAAAATCCATGCAATTAATTGACG
>CAYPTZ010000042.1:0-12490 GCA_964413395.1 uncultured archaeon
AATATATCTTTACCTTGTGCTAATTTAGCTTTTTGAATCATAAAATCAACTCATAACTCAGATTGATATTGTATTAAAGGTGAGAAAGTAATTAATCTTTTTTTTGAGATTGATTTCCATCTGAGTGAAAATCAAACTTCTGTTTGTGATATATTATTTATTCTCTAAATTCTTCTGAAATCTCAAGGACATCAGTAAATTCGATTCATTTAAATTTAATTAAAAGGATTCCTTCATATTTAGGATCATTTTGTTTTGATTTTTTTTGCTTTATTGTGTTTCATAGGGGTTTATTGAGTTTTTTTCTTTTTTACAGAATTTTTAAAGCCTTCTTTAGGATATTTCTTTAAGGATGCAAGAGATATTTATGATATAAAATAACCAAGATGGTTTCTAAAGTTGAAAAACTTATTCAAGGGAGAAATAAAAAGTGAATATAAGAAATTATATTATATGGCAATATTAATCATATATTTCATTTTTACGTATATAGCCATTTTAAAATTTCCTGGAAAATATTCGATCTTTTATTATGTGAGTGATCTAGGAGGAAGAATATCAAACCCTTATGGTTTTTATTTTTGGAATTTTGGAACAATGTTATTTGGATTTGGCTTAATTCCACAAATCATCTTCATGACAAATCAATTTCAAATGCGAAAAGCAAAATTTACTACACAATTTCGAGTTATTGGAATAATATCTAGTTTGGGATTTTGCTTTGTGGGAATATTCCCTCAAGATTATGAAATTTTCCATCAGATATTTGCTTCTATTGCCCTAATAGGACTATTTATTTTTATTTTTTATAATTATCTAATTCAATTAAAGCATAAGTCACAGAAAAATGAACTAAAGGAAAAAAAAAAAAAAAAATTAAAAGATTAATTAGAAGATGAATTTAGAGATGATTTGAAGGATGACCATAAAAAACTTGAATATTTTATTAAATTTTTCTGCTTTATTTTCTTCACATTATCTTTTTTCTTGATGATAACTAATCCACTATTAAATGAAATATTCCAAAACAGTTCAAACGACTTTCAATGGTTAAGTTTTCCTCCTTGGGAATGGATTTATTTTCTAAATATCTTTTTATCACTACTAATATTCAGCATATTTCAAAAGACAGGATAAAACGACCTTATGGGTCATTAGAAGAAATATATAGGATTTTATTTGCTATTGTAGTTGAAAAATTCTTAATAACATATTCAATCGAATATTTCCCTTTTCCCTTTTTTTCCAGAAATTGCACAAATATGTACTGAAGTATTTCAAAAAGAATTATTGAGATAATCAATCCAAAAGTGATAAATTTAAAATTCATTCCACAAAAAGAGGGCAGGAAAAGGAATATATATTGAGTTAAATATATTGTCAAGGAATATCTCCCAAACATGATAAATATATTTGATAATTTAGGTTTATGTTCTTTAAAATCAATGAGATAATATAAGACAGAAGTCAACATTATTTGCCATCCAGCACAATAAAACACCCAAGGGTAAGAATTTGGTAATAAGAAGAAAGGTAAAGATGCGATTTGTATATTAGGATGAAGATTTATATAAGGAATCAAATGATAATAATCACGTTCTAAACCTTGAGGGTGAACTCCAAGGAGAATCCCACTAATAAAAAGAAACAAACCTGCAAAAAAACAAAGTTTTAGTGTTTTTATCACTTTATTTTTCGGATCAAAGTTAAGTTCATTAACTGATTTATGGTGGAATAATTCGCTGTGATGACTTATTTCAAATATTAACTCTCCAAAAATAGTACCTAAGAGGAAGAAGGGAAAAAAGAACAATATTCCATCGGCATGGATAGGATTAAAAAAGATGCGATAAACAGTACCTGCACTAGGGTCTGTTTGGTAAATAAGTAACAGCCAGTTAACGATTAATTCTGTCAGAAAAACCCAAATAACAGCAATGATCCCGCGAGAATATTTTGGAATAGACATGAAAAAAATAGCAAGAAACCTACAAAAAGCAATGGTTTGCAAAATATTCCATGCCCATAAACCATTCCATTCATCGCCAACAACTAAAACTTGGAAGCCATTATAGCCAAATGATAAAATAATTAGAACTATTGTTCGAGAGAGGGATTTTTTTATTGCATGTTCTTTTGAATTATTTTTCATAAGATGGGAATAATAAGAAAAACTAAAACTTAATCCAGCAACATAGGTAAATTGACTTGTCCCCATGATATTCACAGTCAGAAACTGCAGTCCTACTAACCATAATGCACTATCTTTACTCCAATATTTTGCTACATGAATCATTAACATAAAAAAAATTGAAAGACCACGGAGAATATCCATGGTTATAATGCGATTTTTGACATTCGTGATTTCCAAAATTGACCAACTTCAACCTTAGTTAATAATTATAGATGCTATTCAGATATTTAAGATAGGATGAAAAAAAAAGATCCTCTAAAGTTCATCTCGAGAAAACGAATTTCCAGAAGAAAAGATGTTTTTCCAGTCATTTGAAGGAATTTCAATTCTATATTTGATAAAAAAGATTTAGGAAAATTGTTATGGTTTTTTTTTTTCTTAATTTTTATATTGGTAATTTATATTTTAATCTCATGGGGAATAGTTTTCGTCAAAGATATGAAAACTCCCAAACGACTAATCTTAGTAAATTTTTTCTTATATTTCCTTAGATAAATAAAATTAAACTATAAGATTTAATCAAATTCTCAATAAACTTTAATAATTTACTCTAAACATAAGAAGAATAAATATTCAGTAACTGTTTCATTATTTTTTCCAAATTTTTTAATTGAAAAATGAGGAAAATTTAAGAATGGATAAATACAATGATAATATTAAAAAAAAGCCTTTACTCAATTAATTTCATTTTGGTGAATATATTATGAATTTTATACAAAAAATCAAGGACCAATTTTCAAACGTCCATTTAAAATTAGAAGATATTGTTGATGCCAACAACCAAATGCTTAAAAGTCATTTGAATTTGTGCAAAGAAAGTAATGAAGGGATCATTGCGCTTAAAAGTTTTGGAGAACAAGAATCTCCAGGCCTTAAACAAGCCTTTATCAACCTTTCAGATGCATTAAAGAGCATTGAAGTATCACGAACAGCAATGGTTGTAATGTTGGAAAGCTCCTTCGTTGTTCCCATTAAAGAGCTAGCAACTTTACAGAGAAATGTATATAAAGCAGAATCATTAGCTAGAAAAGCTTACTTGATTCATGAAAAACATACTGCAAAACTGAAAATTCAGAAAGAAAGAACTAAAAAAGGTTTAGATGCAAATGGATTAGAAAAATTGGCAAGTTCAATAAAAAAAGCGGAAGAAGCATTTGCAAATTCTGAAACACTCTTAGAAACTCGTAAAAAAGAAGAAAAAGAAATGAAAATAGAATTTGAAAAACTTAAGCTCCAAAATATGAAGCGCACAATTTCCTTACTTGTTCAAGAATATAAAAAATTACACTCTATTGGCATTTCAGCCCTTACCGATACAAATGAATTTATTGAAAAAATCCATATTCAACAAGAATCCACATCAGCGATTTTATATCCCATTCCCCATTTACAAGCTCCAGATTATTTAGCAGGGATAAAAGCACTTAGAAAAAGAATAAGTGAAGTTGGAACCAGACTTTACAATGTCAGAATTTCCAACTTACAATTGTTGAAAGCTCATACTACATTGCAAGAAGAAACTCGAAAGGTTATCAATTTATTTATTACATATGCACAAGAAGAGACACCAGGGATTCAAAAAGCCATTGAAAATTTTGCAGAGGGATTAGAAACAATTGAATCCAATCGAGAAGCTTTTGAAAAACAGATGCAATTTGAATTTATTCATCCAATTACCGAAATTTTAAAGGAAAAACAATTATTAGTTGAACAAATAGAAAAAACCTTACAAGCCTATAAAGAACATAAAAAATGGGAAGGAACCCTCGAGCATATTCGCTTAAAGGATGCCCATCATTTAAAACCGGGTGAAATAGAGCAGGCAAAGGAGAATGAGGCCAGTTTTGCAAAACTTACACGCCATGAGCAAAATATTTTAACACAAAATACGCATCTCTTTACTTTATCCAAAATAAAGTCATTTAAAAACTGTCTTACCTCTATTCTTGAACGAAATTTCAGTTTTCATGATCAAGCATACAATATAATTGCCAATTCTGAACTTTTAGCGAAAGATATTAACCTCAAATCAGAATTTAAGTCTATAGATATAAAAATAGATCTATCAAATGATGAGAGCTTAGTTGGGAAAAATAATGAAACTTCAGTAACAACAAGTGCTGAATCTGGTGATGAAAATGAAATTTCTTCTCCAGCTCCCAAGAAAGCTTCTTCTAAAAAGACGACTAAAAAACTGTAAAGAAATCGACAAAAAAATCAACTCAAAAACGTTCAAAAGTATCATCTGAATAACCATCAACATAACAATAATCATACTTTTGAATAAATTATGACAATAATAATCATCCGAAATTCGGATTTTTTTATATCTTTATAAAATTCCTATTGTTTTTCATGCAATTTCTTTTTTTTTTTACATGTTTTTTACTCATTTAAATTTGCGATTGATATTCAAGATAATTACAATGTAATTCTCAAGAAATATCAATAAAAAAGATTTATTGAATTCCATTCATAGCTTCAAAAACTCGATACAAACCTTGAGTACCTAAATTTTCCAACCCTTGGGCACTGGCAGCGATATAGAATTGATTGGCCAAAGATAAACCGGGTAAAGAAAGATTCATCCTTTTGGCTTCCATTAATGCAATCCCCATATCTTTTATGAAATGTTTAATAAAAAATCCAGGATCAAAGTTTCGTTTAACTATTCGCCGGCCTAAATTATTGATAGACCACGAGGAGGCGGCACCTTTTCCAATAACATCAATAACTTCATCTAAGTTATTTCCTGCTTTATGTGCGTAAAGAAGAGATTCTACGACCCCTACCATTGTTGAGGCAATTAATATTTGATTACTCATTTTAGTGTGTTGACCAGCCCCAGCTTTCCCCATATATGCTACATTAGTACCCATAAGATTTAGGATAGGTAATATGTGATTATATGTTTCATTATCTCCACCACACATTATGGCCAAGGTTCCATTTTTTGCCCCAATATCTCCCCCTGAAACTGGAGCATCGATAGTAAACACTCCTTTTTTTTTAGAACTATGATAAATTTGTGCAGCAAGGGTAGGTTCAGAAGTGGTCATGTCAACGATTATGTTTCCTGATGAAGTCCCTTCCAAAATTCCATCGGGACCCATAATTACTTCTTTAACATCATTAGGAAAACCAAGAATTGTGAATATAACATCACTTTTCTCTGCAACTTCCTTGGGATTTGAACACCAAATGGCCCCTTTTTGAATTAATTCTTCAGCTTTTGATTTTGTGCGATTATAGATAACACATTTATAACCTGCATTCATGATATGTAAGCACATGGGCTTTCCCATAACTCCAGTTCCAATGAAGCCAATGATTTTATCCATAATTAGGATAAATAAAAACACAAAAAAAATCTATGTTATAATTAATGCAATGTCAAAAAAAAAATCTTGAAGTCAGCTGCATCATCAAACATTTTCAAGAAATCATGTATCATTGGAATAATTACCATTATTTCAATCGTTATTCAATACATATTTTATGATATTTGATTATATTTAGCAATAAGAGGTCACATAAATCCAAGTTTAGGAATCTTCAGTATTATATTTTTTCTAATCTCTGCCATAGCACCAATATTAGTAATTTTCCTTGGATTTTTACTAGTCAAAAGCCTAATAACATGGAAAAAAGCAGATTCTAGCAGAATAACCTTTACAAATTTTTTTTTACTAGGAATTGTTTTGATTTTCCTTGTATATCCATCAAGCACTATAATTATTAACTTATTATCTGAAATAAGTGGATATATTAGTTTAAATGGTAGTTACAGTAATAGATTCCCGAATGTATCTGCGGATATTATTATGGGATTTAGTATTTTGAATGTCATTCTAACCACTGCTGGAATATTCTTCTTAGGGTTAGGTAGTGCAAAATTAGGTCAAGATAAATTACCAGATGCAAAATTAGAAGTATTTGGTGAATCTATCTAGAACTATAGGTTAGGGATAGAAAAACTTAGAATTTCATTTAACAGATAGGGAAAGGATTATAGTTGCGAATCATTATCCCTTTTTTATTTCTTTTATGATAAATATTTTGCATTATTCTTACATTCATCTATGAATTTTTGTTATTAAGCACCTTTAGATGAATTGATGAAAATTTAAAATCAATTAGAAAAAGTGCAATTGCATTCATGGGTAAGTTATTATATTTTCAAAATTTAGTGAATTTTAATGAGTAATAAAACTTTAAAAATTACTATCCCCAAAGGGAGTCTTCAAAACTCTGTGGTCTCATTTTTTGAAAGAGCAGGATTAAAATTTTCCTTTTCATCAAAACGGGATTATCGACCTACTCTCAACGATTCAGAAATTTATGTCAAATTATTACGGCCCCAAGAAATTCCAAATTATCTTATTGGAGAAGATGAATTTGACCTAGGCATTTCAGGAAAAGATTGGATTAAAGAAACTAATGCAAATGTTAAACAATTATTGGATTTACAAATAGGAGGTGTTTCAATTGTCTTCTGTATTCCTGATGATTGGGATGATATTAATTCTTTAGATGAAGTACTTCAAGAATTTGATAATAAGAAAAAAACGCTTAGGATCTCTACCGAATATCTAACACTTTCATTGGATTATATTCGAAATAATAAAACATATAAAAATCTTTATGGAGATAGCGATCCCTTAATCATTACTCCATGGAAAACATGGGGAACAAATGAGAAAGTAAAAATATTCTTATCCTTTGGAGCAACTGAGGCAAAACCTCCAGAAGAAGTAGATGTCATAATTGATAATACTGCGACAGGGTCAACAATAAAGGCAAATAATTTAAAAATTGTGGAAGTTGTTGATACATCTACAGCATTTTTAATCGCAAATAAATATGCCTTGAAGGATGATTGGAAGAAAGAAAAAATACAGGATATTCTTGTGTTACTAAAGGGAGTTATCGCTGCTTCAAAATCTCTACATGTCTTTATTAATGTTAAAGAAGAAAATTTACCAAAGATTTTAGATGTTTTACCTGCTTTAAAGCGCCCCACCATTTCTAAACTAACAGGAGCAGATTCTGAAGGATGGTTTGCTATCAATACGATTATTAAAAAATCAGAATTCTTAAATATTATATCTGTGCTAAGAAAATATGCCCAAGGTCTAGTGGTGCATGAACCTCGTCAAATCCTTCAATTAGAAGATATAGAATAGAATTTAACCTCCCTTTTTTTCATTCCACTTCAAACCATGTTTAATACAAATTACCCTAAAACTATAATTCTGGAAGATTTGAAAAAGTGAATATCTGAAATTCTACCTTTTTTCAAGTATTTTTTATATACGAAAAAATTTTACTTCACTTAATTTAATTTTTAACAAGTGATGGTAAATGGAAAAAAAAAAAATCAATATTGTATATTGCAATGAGTTTAGATGGATATATTGCTAGCGAAGATGATACAGTGGATTGGTTAGCACCTTACGAAAAACCTGAATCAGGGGAAGATTATGGATATCAAGAATTTTATCAGTCAATAGATTCTATCGTAATGGGAAGGAAGACCTATGACACAATCAAAAATTTCTCAGAATGGCCCTATGGAGACAAAAAATCAATTATTTTTGGAAAAACTAAAGGAACAAATTCAATACTACTGGAATTTTCTCCTCAAAAAGTTGAATTGGCACTTCCAAGACTCCAACAACTGGAAGGAAAAGGGATATGGATACTTGGAGGCGGACAAATTACAAAAGCACTAATTGAAGCAGAATTGATTGATGAGTATATAATTACAATTATTCCTATTATGTTGGGAAACGCTATCCCTCTATTTCTTCTAAATGAAAAATCTACCAACCTCGAATTGAAAGCAGTGCATCAATTTGGAGAACTTGTTCAAACTCATTATATAAAAAAAGACTGTTATTAAATTTCTTTAGAAATGGAAGTTTTTTTTAAGATTTATTAACTTCTATGATAAAAAAAACAAATTTCGCCTATTTTTTTCATGGGATCTTCCTAAATGAACATTATCTTTAACAATCAAAAAGAAATTCTAAGATAAATAAATAAAAATAATCACTTAAAAATTTATGGTGTGAAAAAATCAAGTGATAGTTAAAATTGATAAAGAATTGAAGAGGGTTTAGATTATTTTCCATATTTATTTTAAAGATGAAATTTATAACTGTTAGAAAATTAATTATATTAATAACAAGAAGGTCTTTAGTCAACGAAAAATAAGTAAAAAGACTTTTTTGTCGTGAGAAATAAAGCAATATATTTCATTATCAGGGATAAAAAATTGAAGACACAAGTTGCACAAAATTATAGTAGTAATTACGCTGCTTATTCAGAACAAGTGGCACTTAAACCAAAGAAAAATAAATTTATACATAAAATTATATTCAAAAAAGGGAAAAAGCAAAAAAAACAAGAGAGAATTGAATTTAAAGATATAATACGGGATATAGAAGTTAATATTGATTATTCATTTAAAGAACAAGAATATCAAGCCACTTTTAAAAAAACTAATGATCCATTAAATTCTCAGAATTCAATTATGCAAAAGAAATTTACATCAAAAACATGGGATATTTTAGAGCAACATATAATGGTTGAATTACGAGACAATGATTTTGCTCGATTTATTGGAATAACCGTAAAAAAAAAAATGATGAATAGCATTTCGGAAAAAGGAAGAGAATTATTCAAAAACTGCCCATAATTAGCCCTTTTGAATTTTAGAAGATTTTTATTATATATTTTTTTAGCCCTACTTCTATATTCTTAGCATTGAATTTTCTTCACTTATAGATTTCATTATTAATTTAATTTCCTTCGAGTAAATTAGCTGAAAGGAGAATTAATGCCATTTTAATAATACGATTTTATAGAAAATCATATGTTGTATATTAATGGATTTTAAAAATATTAATAGCAATAATTTACTGATTATCGATTAGAAATTTTCAATTAATAGCTTGAAAAATTTATGGAAAATAGATGATACTTTATGAAATTCAAAAAAGCATATTTATTTGGAAGCATGGGATATATTCTATGGTTGGTTTATAGTCTTGTGATGACATTCAATTCAACAGGAGATAATGTTGCCTTTTGGGGACTTTCTGAAAAAACAACTTCTGCAGTAATTTTACTCATATGGCCTATAGCAATAACTGCAATTTTTATGTTTTTGTCTCTTAAAATTTTTGCTCCATTATTTTTAAAAAGTAAAATCAAGACTCAAAAACACAATTCAATACGATATTTATCTCAAAAACACAATTACTTAGCCCCAAAAGTCCTTTTTGGGAGATTTTTCCAACTTTTCTTACTCTCTTTAGGATTAGTCGATGCACTAGTTAATATGGGCATTCTTATTCCAGAAAATTTCACCACCCAAGTTAAACTTGATGAATGGATGACCGCTGGAATTGATCCTCGCTATACCGCTGTTGTTTTAGGCAAAATGGTTTCTTTAATTATTCCAATAGCCTTTGGACTTTGGACAGTTAGCTGGATATTTGAAGATTTAGGAATTTTACAATTTCAGCTTCCAGATTCAAAGGAACCATCAGATTTATATGAAATTAATCCTGTTCATAAGATTTATTCTGCTACAATTTCTGGTTATGGAGGATGTGCTTCATTATTTTTCTATACAGGGTATTTTATATACTATATTACAGATTATTCTTCTAATGGTGGGAATTTTGCAGATCTTATAATGATTTTAGTAATAGCATTAAGTGTATTATATGTCTTACCAATATATCTCCTATATGGGAAAATTTCTAAAGACAAATTTATACGAGATATGGAAAAAGCTCCAGAACTTACGAAATCAATATTAGAATAATCAGAACAAATGAAAATCTAATAAATAAATATCTAAATAAAAAATTAAAAGTGAGAGAAATTGTTCGATAATGATTCAGAAACCCAATCGAATTCAAAAATATCATGATGATGACTTAAAATCCATGAACCTTCAACTTTAGAACGATTAACCCTAATTTTAATTTTGAATATTTTTTTCTTTTTTAAACTACTTGAAAATATTGCAATTCCTATGGCAATTAAGGGAATTCCAATGAAGTTCCGTAGCGTAAATAGACCTATTACGATAATAATTATTGATAGGATAATTTGGAGTTGAAATGGATATTTTCGTCGAGAGATTTTTTCAATTGAATTTGGAGTAATGCGACTAAAATCGTGATGACGTCCTTCTTTTGTAGTAATTTTATTATAATGAATACGATTTTTAATTCCTAATTATATTCCAATTAAAATATTTTTTTATGAGTATTGGAAAGCTTAAAGTCTTGATGTTTGTAAATAAATAGAAATATACCAAGAAAACTAAAATAGCTTAAAAAAAAACTTCAATATATTTCCACAAATTTTTTTTTATATGCTTCATTTGATGAATTATTAGAATTATAAGGCGATAGTAGATGTCAAAAAAAACCTCCGAAGATGAATTGGAAAAGGATTTAATGGAAGATAGTGTAGCTTCTAAAAGTGAATCATCAGTAGAAACCCCAGATACAAATGATCTTGCAGATATAATTTCAGAACAACTGGAAACAGAAGAAGTGAAAGATTATAAATATTTAAAGCTAATGTTAGAGCAATTAAGTGAAAGGGAATATGAATTACACATAAAACATCAATCACATGGATTTATGAACTATCTGGTTTCAAAAGTAATAAAATGCAGCGGGGTTGATTTTGCAGCTTACAAAAATACAAGTTTAGCACCTCCTGTCCTATACATCAGAATCGATGGTACTAAAGACATTAAAAATGTTTTACGAGAAGCCATCAAAATTATGAAAACAGAATGGAAAGGAATGGGAAACGCAGTTTCTGCCATGAAAATTTAAATTTATTAAATATATTAAAATCTATATTAGTTAAGAATGAATTTTTTATTTTTTTCCTAAAAAACATTGAGAAAAATGTCAAATATTCCTAAAAAATTGAAGGATTATGTAAAAGATTTGAAAAATCTAAAGCATATCGGAAGGAATAAACATCTTGCTAAATTTGGAGATACTATCACCAATACTGCTTATTCTATCGCAAAATCTTATATAATTGGATATTTAGATGCAAGAAAAGTTAATAAAACTATTTTGTCATTTGCATTGAAACAAGCAGATATGAAAATTTATGCCAAACCAAGATCTGATGCACATGCATTAGCCGATACAGTAGAAGCATTTATTGGATATATGTATTGTGCAGAATATTGGTCAATTGAAGATATTGCATTGAAAATAAGTCTCCATTTACAAGATTTCGACTTGAATGACTATGTTTTAGAAAAAGAAGGGGCAATTTTAGCCTTTAAATATTTATTACTTGAAATAAAAGAAAATCTACTTCAAAAATACCCAGAATAAAAAAAAAATACATTTATTTTCTGGTTAAAATTACCTTTTTTATGGGTCATTTGAAAAAGAAAATTGTCACAATTGCATTTGATGATGGAATTCATCGAGAAAACCAAATTGCTAAATACCATGATCAGCAATCTGATACAAATTTTCAATATGTTCCATTAATTGGGGCCATCTGTCGAGGCCATCAATTATTACATGTATCGCAATCAGAAATACAGGTAGATGGGTTAGATTCTACAGATAAAATTATTGAAATTATCGAAGAAAATCCTTTTAAGCAAGAAATACGTCTAATTTTTATTGATTCGCCAACATTAGGAGGATTTAATATCGTTAATGCTCAAGGTATATATTTAAAAACTAATATTCCTGTTGTTTTATTGCCTGATGAAACTCCAAAACAAAATTTAGCACATACTTATCAGAAAATTTTTCCTCATCGAATACCCCAATTGGATTTTTTAAGAAATTTACCCAATTTAAACCAATTAAATGTAAGAATAAATCAAAATCCTTCAATATCGCGTGATATATTCTTTCATTCAGTAGGTATAGAACATAATGATTTAATCGAATTATTGAATTACCTTTCAGAATATTCGGCAATCCCAGAACCATTACGTTTAGCTCACATTATTGCATCTTATAAAATAATCAACAGAAATATTTAACTTTAAGATTAAAAATACTCAATATTAATACCCAAAATATAAAATTGAACCACTAAAGGATACTTTAATTATGTCAGATAAGAAAAAATTAAAAACTTCAAAAAAATTTGAGCATTCCAAATATAAAATAATGTTTTATGCAATCTCAATAATAGTGATTATCATTGTAGCCGTAGTTATAAAGGATTATTTTGAAAAAAATGATAATGATGGTGTAATGACTAATCCAA
>CAYPTZ010000043.1:0-12374 GCA_964413395.1 uncultured archaeon
TTTTATCACCTTGAATTAAAGATTCAAAAACTTGAACAATAGTATGCTTGTTAGTGGATCGAACAACAAGTCGATTTCTTCTGGATAAGACCAATTTTAATCTTCTATGATAATTTGTTTTTCCTTCCATTCTTCTTCTAAAAGGAACTCTATATTTTGGACCATTTGCCATTTTATTCACCTTAACTCCTCATAAGTTTGTGCTCATCAATATATCGATGCATTGTTGCAACTGAATTGAAAGCACCACCCTTGGCTTTTAAATATAATTCTCGAAATACAGATACTTCGATTTTTTTAGTATCTCGTAATTTTCTTAATTCACGTCTTAAAGGTCGAATTCGGTTGATCCAATTTCGTTTTGTTGGAGATCGAGCAGATTTCAAACCTTTTCGACTACCATATCCTCTAGCTCGTCCTTTTTGTTTCTTCTTTCGTTGTTCATTAGCACGGACTCGGGAAACACCTACCTTATAACGTTTTACTATGACTTTATTTTTGATTAGATTTCTAACGTCCTCGCGTGTTATGGCCATTAAAACATCTTCGATACCTTCAGGATGAACATATACTCGATGTACTCCACATTTTAGTACTTCAGAAGCGAGTCGTTTTTGTGCATTAATATTGATTTAAATTTTCCTCCATTAGTATTAAGAATTATCACCATCAGAGATTTCATCTGCTGAAGTCTCATTTGAGGCTTTATCCTTTATTTGTTTAATTTGATCTTTTTTCGATAAAGACACTTCTTCACTTGAACTTGTGTCTTTAATTTCTTCGTCAACATCGTCATCATCGATAGGACTCATATCAAGAATATCGTCTTTTGAAAGGTTTGCATTTAGAACTTTAAATCCTTTTTCACGAGCATATTCAAGAATAGCCATTCGTTTTCTCACACCTAATCTACTTGATATTCTGATTCCATGAAATTTTGAATTTAATTCCTCAAAATCGGATAGATGTATTACTAAAATGTCCTCTAATCCAGATGGATGTAAATTGCGTATTTTTTTAGGTCCTCGATATCCTGGTTCTGGCGATTTAACTCCGGTTTTTGTTTTCCTTCGGGTTTTATTATCAATACCTCGTTGTTTTCGCCATCCGCTCTTTTCAAGCTTTTTATATCTCCAAGAATGAAATCGAGCAAAGCTTGGTCGCTGTTGGTTTTTGACTTTTCTAACACGCATTAATCGTAATTTTTCTTTTAATTGCATTTTTCTTTTCACCTATTTGCTCCGATTATTTTATTGTCCAATATATTTCTGAACCTAAGCTTTTTTCAAAGACATATACTCCATCTTGAAAAACTCGTTTGTCTTTATTCTTGATTTTACATTTTTTTTGAATGTTTGCACAAGTTTGGCCAACAAGTTCTTTATCTGGGCCAGAAACAATTACTTCTTCCTTATTTGCTTTAATTGAAACTTCTCCAATAGAATGAGTTTTACGAGGTGCTCGTTCTCCAATAAAATTCTTGATAAGTATTAAATCACTTCCCTTTTTTGGAGGTTCTACAGTAATTGGAAAATGAGAGTATACAATTTTCATTTTGTAAGTGTAACCCTCTTGGACTCCAAGAAACATATTTTGGATTAAATTCTTCAAAGTTGTAAGTATCGCTGCTTCTTTTTTCCTTGGGAAATCTGCATGTAAAAAGATTTTATCTTTCAAATGAGTAATACTGATTGCTTTTGCATGATTAAAATCTTTAGTAATTGTTCCCTTTTTTCCTTTTACTGAAATTTTTTTGTCCTCAGTTAATGTAAGTGTAACATCACTTGGAATGTCAATTTCAGCATTCATTTCAATTGCTTTTACCATTTTTACTTACCTCTTTAATATACATAGGCTAATAATCTTCCACCAATATGAAGCTTTTTTGCTTCAATATGTGAGATTACTCCTTTACTTGTAGAAATTAATAACATACCAAATTGAACTGCTGGTAGGTAATTTTTTTCTTCTGATTCAATATTTTTTGCTTTAATTGCTTTACGAGGTTTAATAACACCAATTTTATTAATTCGGCCAAGAAGTTCCACTTTGAATTTTCCTTCTCTACCATCATTAATACTTTCATATTCTGCAATATAGCCGTTAGCTTGTAAAATTCTAAGGACAGTTCCGATTAATTTTGATCGTTTATTAAGCGTTACGTTACTTTTACAAACGTTTTCTGCGTTTTTTATTATGCTGCATGCATCTGCTAAAGGATCTAATAATGTCATTTTTTTTTTCTCCTTAGAAATACTTTTTAAAGCCCATTTTACCCGCCACTTCTCTAAAGCAACGTCGACAAACCATAATTCCATATTGTCGGATTAATCCTCGATGACTACCGCATCGTTTACAAATACGTGAGCCTTTTCCTTTTTGTGATAATGATAAGTTTCTTTTTTCTGCCATTTATTTTCACCTAGTAATATCTTTCTTCCATTTTATCGACGACTTCTGCGCCAACAACTTTTTCCATGAAAAAGATTGCTTCATTTTTACTTAAATAATGGTCTTTTCCGATTTTTCTTCTATATTTTTTTCGGTTTTTAATTCGAAATCCTGGTCGTGCTAATTTTACTGAGATATTAAAACCAAAAATTCCAATCTCAGGATCATATTTTACTCCAGGGATTTTAATGTGTTCATCAACACCCCAAGATACTGATCCATTATTATCAAAAGCTCGTTTTAAGATTCGATTATCAAAAGGATCTAAACTTCTTTTAATAAGTTCGACCGCTTTATCCCCTCTTAAAGTCACTTTGGTTGATATTGATTGTCCTTTTCTGACACCCCATTCTTTGACATTTTTCTTAGCTTTTATAATAACAGGTTTATTACTAGTCAAATCCTCTAATACTTTTGAGGCTTTGACTAATTCTTCTCCTGCTTGACCTACTCCAATATTTACCACAACTTTATCGATAAAAGGCTTTTGCATTGGATGTTTCCATTTTGCTAAATAATCTATTTTTTCTATTTCTGCCATTTCATTCCCTCTTATTCAATTGGTAGATCTATACTTGATGATTTGGTCCCTATAACAAAGGCATAATCATAAGCAGTACTGATGTTTTCTCCATCTTTTGATTTAATTTCAGCAATAGAAGCATTTACTCCATATCTTGAAGTGAGTTTTGAAATTTGGCCTGCAACCCCGATATTTTTCCCGGATTGAATTATTGCTTGATTTCCTTCTTTTAATGGAAAATAATCTAGAATTTCTTGGGATGGTATTGAAATTTTTAGTGTTCCTCGAGTTTGATATTTTGAAACATCGCTTGGTTTTATTGTAATATTTCGTCCATCATGAAGATGTAATTGAAAATCTCCACCTTTGATATTTGAAATATCTTTTATTTTGCATAATTTAAATTTGCTTTCACTTTGAGTGATTTCTGAAAGCATAAATCCATGCTTCTTTGATGGTATAATTCTGTATGCTTTTGAAATTTCTGGAATTTCAATAACATCCATTAATCCAACAGGTAATCTAAAATCACTTTTGATTCTCCCATCTACTAGCACTTTATTATTATTTAAAATAAATTTCGTTTCACGTGCATTTTCAGTTAACTTCAAAATATCTCGAATTACATGACCTAAAGGTAAGCAAAAAGATTTTGGATGTGAACCTGGATTTGCGTTAATAAAGAATGATCCTGCTGATCTCTCTTTTCGTGAGATTTGTAAATGTGCTGGTACTGCAATTCGTTTTTGATGTCGTTTATTTCCTTTACTTCCCATTTTATTTTACACCTTTAGTTTTTTTTGGACTTGATGAAATATCTTCTTCAAGTTTCATTTTTCTATCCATCATTCTTTCAAGACGCCAAGAGTCAATTTTTTTCTTAGCTTTCTTTTCTTCAAATTTGGTAAGTATTAACTTCGAAACTGCAATTGGCACATAATAATTTGAACCATCTCGTTTTTGTAGAGTTGCTTCTTCAATAGTCACCTTACGAGTTTTTTTATCGATAGACAAGAGTTTTCCTTCAATTCCTTCAAATTCACCTGAGATGATTCTAACAGAATCTCCTACTCGTAATGGCATTCGTTTAACACCATGTTCGATTTGAAGACCTTCGTCTAGTGGAACTGTAAAAAGTTTACTTACTTGATGGTTTTTTACATTTCGCAATGCATTTCTTTGCTTTACGGGTTTTTTTGATTTGACTTTCAATTATATCACCTTAGATTATTAAACTAGCGACATTGCTAAGTCGAGGCCATAAATCGGCTGCTTCTCGTGCAATAGGCCCTGAAATTCGTGAACCTTTTGGATCACCATCATCTGAAATTAAACAACATGCATTATCTTCAAAGCATATTCTGGAACCATCAATACGTCGAACTTCTTTCTTTTGGCGTACAATAACAGCTCTCATAATTTTCTTTCGTAGATCTGGATTTCCTTTCTTTATGGATACAACCACTTGATCACCAACACATGCTTTTGGATAGCGATTTAATCGACCATGATATCCAATTACGGCAATGATCATGGCAAGTTTTGCTCCAGAATTGTCAGCTACGGTTATAATCGAAGCCGTTTGTAAGCTTTTTGTTATCCGTGTTCGAAACACACTGGATGATTTTGCTCCTGAACGTTTTCCACCCATATTATTTCTCCTCCGAATATTTTTCAATCACAATGAAATTGACTGTTTTACTGAGTTTTTTAGATTCTGCAATCTTTACAGTATCTCCAACTTCCGCTTCAATACAATGAGGAAGATGGGCAGTAATTTTAGAATTTCGCCTTTCGTAACGTTGATATTTCTTTACGTAAAAAGTGAAATTTCTTTTTACTACCACAGTTGCATTCATTTTTGTTGATGTAATAATTCCAGTTAATATCCTACCTCTTAACTTTACTTTTGCGTGAAATGGACACTTTTGATCATTGCATTCTTTATTTGGAGATGCAATTCCTGGAATTCCGATATTTTTTACGATACTCAATGTAATTTTCTCCGGTATTTTTTTCTTATTAGTTTAATTCTATTTTCTGGATTTCCCACAATTTTATTTCCGTTATATTCTAATAACTTTTCAATCCCATTTTCCTGTGGCATCCAGCATCGAAAAATGTATTGATCTTTAATGTATTTTTTTGTACTTGTTGAATTTTGCACCACCAGCATGTTTTTCGTCTCATCAATAACCTTTCCAATTTCTTGAAACTCTGACCATGTTTTATTATATTTATGCTTGGCATGCAAATTCAATCCTATTTGATCGAGATTAACAAATATTTCTGGTTTAAATCTCATCTTTTTCATTTTGAATAGTCAAGATTCGAGCAATGGATCTTTTGATTAGACGAATTTTACTCGGGTTTGTTAATGTTCCACCCATTGCGTTTGAACTATGAAGTTTGAATAATTCCGTGCGTAAGTTCGCGACTTTCGTTTCACGTTCTAGTGAACTCATTTCTTTAATTTCTTTAATTTTAATTTTCACTTTTCTTCACCTATTTTTTTTCTGTTTCTTCAGATTTTTCTTCTTTTTTGTCTTCCTCAGAAACTATGATCGATTCGTCTGCATCTGTCGTATCATCAAAAAGCTCTTCTTCCTCTTCTAAATCATCTGGAAGTTCTTCTTCCTCTGGATCCGCTTCAGTATAAAATTTATCTACTTGAACGGTTGATTTTGGAACTGTTTGTTCTTCTCGATCAAAAATTCCTTCCAGAATTTTCACTTCATCCGGCATTTGATACGATAGCGGCATGATTTTTACTCGAATCCCTAATACTCCTGATTTCATCGTTAAGTGGGTCACTCCAGCATCCACTCCTTCAGTTGCCGGTGTTCCACATTTTGAAATTACTCCGGCTCTAAACACTTGATTTCGTGCTCGTTGTGATGTCACTTTGCCAGAAATATGCACTTCGACTCCCCGTGCTCCTGATTTCATAATTTTACGAATGATTGAATAAGTCGCTCGTCTGTAATTTTGCCCTTTTTGTATTGCAAAGGCGATTCTTTCTGCTTGAATCTGTGCATTGAGTTCTGGCACTTCTACGGTTTCGACATCGATTGTAGGCACGTTAATATTGAATTTATCCTTTACTGCTTCCGTTAACTCTTTTACCCGTGCTCCTCGACGCCCGATTACAATTCCTGGTCTTGACGTCTTGATTGTGATTCGTGTTCCCATTGGGGTTTTCTGAAGTTCACAACCTGCATACCCTGAATTATCTAATTCAGCACCAAGAAATTCTTCAATAAGAGATTGTTGAATCCCTTTATCAATAAAATATTTTTTTAATGGCATAGTAATCACATTTCTGATAATACAATTTCTATATGGCAGAGAGTTTTAAAATAAGGGGAACTTCTACCGTGTGCTCGTTCAATATATCGTTTAATTTTTCGGCCTTTCATCACAGCACAATGGATGATTTTTAGGCGATCAGGGTCAAGACCTTTATATTCTGCATTGGATTCAGCATTAGATAAGACTTCAAAAACCATTCGAGCAGATTTTTCAGGGAAACGACCTGAGTGAAATTTGTGTTCTTGCATACCATGACGATGGCCGACTTTTTTATTGTGGCGTCGAAATGGAACCGGAGTTTTGATTAAGATAACTCCTTCTAAGAACGTTTTCGCTTTATCAAGTGACATTCCCTTGATGGTATTGCACACTTCCCGAGTGTTTTTAGGGCTGACACGAAGATCTCGACCTGAAGCAATGGCGGTTTTATCAGTATCTAAACCCGATACACTCATTTTCCAGTTTGGCATTTTAATTTTCATTCCTTTTATTGGAAGGTCGGAATCATATCGATTGTGATAATCATATTCCACTACTTGGGTGGATCAATATTACACTAACTAGAAAACTCACCTTCGATGGAAGAACACTAAGCGTATTCTGACTGGGTAATGTGAATATGGTGCCAAATGTTCATCAAATAGGATATTTGGTGATATAGGGGCATACTCACGCCCGGTTTTTTACATTCCCCGGCGCATTTACTAAAGCTTAATACTGGATCTGACGACCTAGTAGTAGGTTTTACAAAGTGGGATCATTAAATAATTTTTTGAATCGGCGTCAGAAAGCATGAACTTTAAATAGGAGAAAGGGAAAAAAGAGAAAAAAAATCAATAGAAACAAATTATGAGGAACAGGGTTGAAAAAAAGGATTTAAAAAAAAAAAATTTATAAAAAAATTTATTCATTAAAAGATGAAAGAATTTCATATGGAAAAAGATAATTCAAACTGTTATTATCATCCTGAAAAAGCAGCTATAGCATATTGTGAAAAATGTGGAAGAAATCTTTGTATTCAGTGTAAAAAGATTTATCGAAGATATCATTCTTCGACTAATTATCATCGAGGCTATGCTGAACGATATGAATATTGTCCAATTTGTAAATATAATGAAGAGGAAAGGACTTTGTTCTTTTCATCTTTCAGTTTGATAGGTTTTGGCGTTTTAGTGTTAATAATTTCGACTGTCTTTTTTAGTGGGGCCCCAAGTGATCCTTTTTTTGAAGATTCTGTTAATGCAGGAAAAGCAATGTTCACAATTTTTGCACTTATTCCTTTAATAGGGGGTTTATTGAAATTATTTTTATTTGATCAAGCAAAGAAAGCAGAAATTATTGAAAATAGGAATCGTTTTGCAAAAGGAGTAGATTTAGACCAAGATTTTAACCGAAAATCATTACCAAAATCAAATTCAAAAACAAAAATCGTGAATTATTCAGATGGAATCGTGGAGAAAGGTTTTTTCTACTGTATTCAATGTGGAGAAAAACTCACTAAAAAGATAAAATATTGTCCGAATTGTGGAGATTCAACTTCTGATGAATTAGCAAACATGAAAAAAGAAATTAATTTTTTTTTTATATTAAGGAATGCAATATGACTAGAAAAAAATCACCAAATCAAGTAGAATCTACATAAATCAAAAAATATAAAAAAATTATTTTGAATATTGAGAATTAAAATACTATCTGATTTATAGAGTTAATTCAATAATTCAAAATTTAAATATAGAATGGCGCCTCTGTCGGGATTCGAACTGGAGTCATGATTTAATTGGAAAATATTTATCCGATTTAGTGATGATAAGTTATATCCATAGATTTTATATCTCACAACATAAAATAATACTATATTTTATTTAGCAAACAATTTTTTTTATAATCTCCCATTCCATATGAGAAAAAATTACCTTTTTTTTTTGGAATTGTTGATTTTTTTTTTTGACATTTGTGGAGTTCCCGAAGCCACCATAATAATTAGGATGTGGTGAGGGCTATTAAAGTGATCTCTGTAAGAAGGTGTTAAAAATTATAATAAATTATACAAATATAAAAAAAAATTCAAGAAGATAACCAAAGAAAATCTAATTCAAAAATGCCCAGATTCACTTCAATTATAATAATGATTCAGGCCAATTTCGAGTAAATTAAAGGCCATTGTAAGATCATTGTGAATTCGTTCCTTTGATTGCTTTAATGCTATTCTCCGGAAGATAAATTCCGCCGCAGTGCCTTGGATCATTGCAGAGACCACTGCCACCATGGAATTACGTAGCATGGAACTGAGGGGACGATTCAAGCTCTGAAAATGAGTTTGAATGGTATTATGCATTAATTTTTCGACTTTCATTTTAAAATCATTAAATTCTAATTCAATTTGACTAATTGCCTTGCCTTCCTGTCGTTTTTGAGTAAAAGAATGAAAGATTGTGAGTAATGTTTTACCATTTAGAATCTCTGCATAAAAGGGATAATCAAGGATAAACATAATTGTTCCTTTAGTGAGACCTTGAAATTGAAAATCTTCTTCTTGGAGATGTTTGTTTATCAAATTATAATAGGTTTGCATAGAACGAGAACAAATAGCCAGAAAAAGTTCATCTTTATTATTAAAGTATTTATAGAGTGTAGCTTTGCTTAAATTAGCATGTTTTTGAATATCTTTGAAAGTTGTATCAGTATATCCATTCTTTTGAAATAATTCTTCTGCAGTTTGAAGGATCCGATCTCGGTTAATAATTTTCACATTTTTCCATCGTTTACGGCTAGCAGTCTTCATTTTTTGGCGTGTTTCATGAGATACAGTTAAGGATTGGATATTTTCTTCATTTTTCATAGTTTGGTGCACATCAAGTAATTTTTATGTATAATATTATCTTCATTTCCTAAATTTGAATTGTTTTGAGAGATGCCTTAACAAAGTGTTCGGTTTTGATAATAATGACAATAATGAATACAAATATGTAGGGATTTTTTTTTTTGTAAAAAAATATCTAAATCTTTTTAATATCATATACATATAGGATAGTATAGGTAAATGCTTCCTATGTTTTAAATATTCTAGAGAGGCAAAAAAAGGGATCCAATTAGACAAAATATTCACTTTTAATCGGCTATCTTGTGATTGATGCTTCTAGATACATCTATCAACCTATTTAACACAGTTATCATGTTTTTAGTCTAAAACTATTCAGATAAATCCGAATATTAGAAAAAGTGATTAAATAAAAAATAAAAAAATATCATAACATTGAGATACATTCAAACAAAAATATCTAAATAAATGGATGAAATTTAAAAGCAAGGATACGACAAATCTTGGAAACTCAAGGTTTGGTAAATTTATGAACAGTCATTTATAGACTGACAATAAAAAAAAAAACGGAAAAAAAACGGAAAAAAAACGGAAAGACTTACTCGATTATTTTCTTCGCTTTTGAACTAAGAAAATACATCCTAATAATCCGATTATCATGGATGTAGTCAATCCATTCCATGGGATATCAAAGGGGTTACCATCTCCCGTATCTCCTGGAGGAAAAGTGTTAGGTTCTTCTGTATAGTCTGGGGGATACCAATCTTCTGGAGGGATCCAATTTGGTTTATCTCCATTCCAATATTCTTCCCCTGGAGGCCAATTATATTGAATATTAAAATTTGCAGGGGGATTCCAAGCAGAAGATGATGGAGCTAAGGATAATATTAATCTTTGTTTGATAACAATATTACTCGTATCGGCTATATGAGATATTTGGTTATATTGCCATCCTTCATTATTATATCCTTTCCAGTATAGATTGCTATATTGATAATAGATGCAATTTATGTGAGTAGGAATTGAAGGTAAATCTTGTGCAAAGGCTTCTTGCATCGTATTTGCATAAATTTGTTGCATAGCAAGATCCTCAGTATTTACATAACCGCCTAAAGCTGATACGAAATTTACAGCATTTGGACCTCGCCATGAAGATGCATTTCCCCAAGCATGGTGATTTTGGGCAATGCTATGAAACATTTGATTTGGATTGCCTACTGTTTGTGGACCTACACACCAAAGCGCTAAATTAAATGTATTATCATTGATTTGATCTTGCCAATTTTGAGATCCAACTTCAGTCACTGACGCCTCTATTCCGATATAATCAGATAAACTTTGGGCATAGAAGTCTGTTGCTATAACAACATCAGTCCATCCCTCAGGGACGATAATTTGATATGGGCCCAATTGAACTTGCATCCCTGCCTTATCTGGGTCATCATCTGAGGGGTAAATTTCGACTAACTCGGGTAAATAATAAGGAACTTCACAGAACCAGACATATTTATCACCAATGAGCTTCCTATAACATCCATTTTGTTCCAATAATTGAATGGCAAGATCAATATCTGTATCGAATTTGTAGTTATCATGGATAGGAGAATTGAAAAGAACTTCATGTTCAGGATTGAGAGGATTCAGTAATGTAGGACTGGCTCTCAACCAATTATTTGCAGCAGCTTCTGTTGAAATTGGTTTATAGTAAATCGCATGAGCTATAGCTCTTCTAAACCAAGGTTCACACAATGGGAATTTTAAAGTATTAAATGCTAATTCAATATATGAACCTAAGGAAGCATATGATCGAACATCATTATCAGCATACCATAGATGAAGGTTACCATTTGTCATGTTATCTTTAAAATAAGGATATCCTGTAGATGTCAGATCAAGTTCACCTGCATCCATGGCGATTACTTGATTTAATGGATCTGTACTATAAAATCGCGTTCCAATATATTGTGGGTGGACATTTTCGGCTTTATTACTGCTAGAAATATCTTTCTCTGCTCCAGGACCCATAATATCTCGATAGAGAATACCGTTTCCCCACCAATCTGGATTTTTGACATATAATTCATAATCATTATTGAAATCATCAGGATCTCCAGTTTGCATATATGGACCTGATAATATATGCCATTTTTCGGGGCATTCTACTAAGTCATCCCATCTATTCCTAAATACATTTGTATCTATATGATCTGTGGGGTCATATCCATAATACGAATTTATATCTTCCCAAACATCTTTATTCACAATGGGAATATTTGTAGTTATCCAATCTTTAAAATCTGCATTGTAATTCATACCAGGCTTTAATGTAAAAACGACATGTTTTTCACTTGTTCCTTGGGAAATATTATCAATATTCATCCTAAAATCACCCCAACGTGTATGATTTAGAAGTTCAAAGGAGTAAATTATATCTGCAGCAGTGATATTATCATTCACTCCAGGAATTATTAATCGATTAACAACCGCCGCTTCAGTTCCAGGACCAGTCCAAATAGCTTCATCCCATAATTTTATAGTAACAACATTACCAGACCAGTCTATATTTTCTCCTAAACATGGAATATATTCTCCAGTTAAAGAATTCCATCCAAATAAGCTCTCATAAATGTACGTCGCACCAAAAGATGGATTTCCAGACCATGGAATAAATACCATATTCGTGGTATCATTTACAACAGATTGCCAACCTCCTGCTGTCCAACACACATCATTGCGATTTAGATTTGTTGCAGATGTTTGGGGGATAGCTCGAGTATTAGTTATTATTCCAGAGAAAAAGAATAGGGCTGTCATAAATATGCTAATTTTTGTTTTGTTCATAATATATCATCTTGTAATAAAAAAATAATCTAAAATAAATTATGAAATTGTAATGTTTGCGACACTTATATTACTGTCTTTTTATAAGTAAAATTGTGCGGTTCATTATAAGATGTTCTATCAAGATTAACATTTTTGATTTTTTTTTGATTTTCTTCAATATTTTAAGCCCAAATTATGAATTTATCCTAATTATAATTATGTCGAAAGACTTTTTTATTCATTTTATGAAATCAAATGTATGTGCCTGTTTATATTATATCATAGATCTACCCATTTTCGTTAAAATCGATGAGATAGAAATCTTAGGAAACATATTTCAATAATTTAAATCAGCCAAATATTGAGATAGATTGGAATTATGTCGACCTTACATTCACAAGAAAACTAAAATAATGAATTATATCAATTTTGATAGAACCTCATAAA
>CAYPTZ010000044.1:0-12143 GCA_964413395.1 uncultured archaeon
TGTATCATCACCAATAATCAACACACATCTGAATGATTCAGGGTTTTCTTGAATAATTTGAAAAGGACCATGAAGAAATAAACCAATATTTGTCCCTTCCCCAAAAATTCTAGTAAATGACTTCACACTAAAAGCACCACTATATGCAGTTGAGATTGAAGCACCTTTTGATATGAAATAGAGATAATCATAATCTGTTCCAAAGAATTTCGTGAGTGATTTTACATGAAATTCCCAATCTTGACCATAAAACTTGATTTCAAATATTAGCTGGCGAATTTCCTCCTCAATACGTATAGGAATCACTTCACGTTCCATAAATACTCGGGCAACGAAATATAATACTAAACATGTATTAATATAAGATTTTGTTCCAATGACTTTTTCTTCTCCACATAAAGTTGGAAAGAAAAAAAAGCTGTTTTTTGATAAATATGAATCATTATTTTCTGATATACCCCAAATTTTTTCGGGATCTAGTTTTGCAATTAACAATTTTTGAATAGATTGTTTAATTTGTGGAGATTCGCCAGAATGAGAAATATAGCAATAAATTGTCTTTTCCGATAATTTTCTTGGAGTAAAATAATTAAGAAATTCATCAGCTTCATAAATTTCACATTTTTTATCTTTTCGATTGATATAATAAAAGGGAATATAGGAAGCAATATAGTTATAACTGTGTCCGATTAGAATTATACGTTGAATTCCCTTAGATTGAATATATAATTTCATTTTATCAAATATACTCTTACCTTCTGGTGATAGATAATATCTTAAACAAGCTAGCATTGCTTTTGGAATAGATTGAAAATTATCTAAAATTGATTGAAAAGTAAGATTCGCCATCAAGTATACAATTTTATAGTCAATATAATACTAAAAGTTTAGTGGAACCAGAATTTTAAAAACAATAAAATTAAAAAAGGAAAATTAACCAATTATTAAAATCTATTTATTCTTTAATAATTGTTAACCAGATATATGCTCCAATTATTGGGATAACATTTCTTAATAATATAGTTTATATAGGATCTATGAACTTTCATAGGTAAGACAAGAAAATTTAAATATGAAGCTCCTTCCTTTAAAATAAAATATCAATAAAATTTAAAAGGATCTTAAATGGTTGATATTCATTAATAAAGATATTATCTTCTTAACTTTAATAGAAATAACTTATCCATTAACAAGTCAATTTATATAGTATCTCGACAAAAATTTTCTTATGATCAGTTCATTCAAATAAGTAATTTGAATAACTTTTTATAGAGGAATACAAGATGTTTGATATTGATAATTATTTTCAAGATTTTATGAAAAATGAAAAAATTTTTAAAGATAGAGATGTGTTACGACCAGATTTTATCCCAGCTATTCTACCATTTAGAGATATACAAATTCGTCGAATTGCTGAAATAGTGGCTTGTACTTTAAAAAATTCAATGCCTTCGAATATTTTCATTTTTGGTAAACCTGGCACAGGAAAAACTGCCGTAGTAAATCATGTAAGTGAACGATTAAATTATCAATGTCGAAATTCGTGTATTCAAGAATCCAAATGGATTTTTTTAAATTGTCAACAGGTAAATACAGAATATCGAATTTTAGCACGAATTTGTTCGGAATTGGATCCAAATGACCCAATTCCTATTGCAGGTTGGCCAATAGATGTAATTTTTGATAAGTTGATTGAAAAATTGGATAGCTTTGTTGAGGGAAACTGTTTTCTAATCTTAGATGAAATTGATATTTTGGTAAAAAATCAAAAAAATTCACATAACATTCTATATAATTTGGCACGGATTAATTCAAAATTGAAAAAAGCTAAAGTCAATTTAATTGGTATTTCAAATGTCGTAAATTTCAAAAGTTTCCTTGATCCTCGCGTTTTAAGTAGTCTTGGTGAAGAAGAAATTATTTTTCCTGCATATAATGCTATGGAATTAGCAGCAATACTTCAACAGCGAGCAGAAATTGCATTTTCATTGAATGCTTTAGAAGAAGATGTTATTCCTTTATGTGCAGCTCTTGCAGCAAAAGAACATGGTGATGCCCGTAAAGCTTTAGATTTACTTAGAAAGGCAGGGGAATTAGCAGAACGAAGAAATTTACTCACAGTTTCAAATAAACAAGTATATTTTGCTCATGATGATATTGAAAAAGATAAAATGCAGGAATATTGTGAAGCACTTCCTCTACAAAGTAAAACGATATTATTAAGTATATATCATATGCAAAAATATAGAGGAGATAGAACAATTATTACAGGTGATGTTTATAATGCATATTCTGAAATTGCCACTATGATTCCTGGACTAAATAAATTAACCCAAAGGCGAGTATCTGAACTAATTAGAGAATTAGATTTATCAGGAATGGTAAATGCGCGCGTAAAATCAAATGGGAGATATGGAAGAACGAAATTTATCAAATTAAATATCCCCTTAGAAGATACTAGCAAGTATTTAATGAGTGAGAATAGATTAAATGAATATATAAATTATCGACCAATATGTGTGCAACAACAAACTACAAGATTACAGGGGAAAAAATATAAACAAATTCTTTAATTCGTTGTAAATATTCAATTAAAATTCCCATTGATCTTTATTATTAACGATTTTTTTTATTAAATTGATTGTTTCAGTTTTTTCTGAAGAATATAATTTCATTAGAACTCGCCCCAGATGTCTACAAAATTTTTTCTGATTTTTTTTAACTTGAGAATATTCAGGACATTCATGAATAATTTTAGAATTCCTAATGTCAATAATAAAAGGATATATTATTTCCTTCCCATTTTCCGATTTATCTTTTATTTTACCGGCTATTTTATCAGTAAAATCCAATTTATCTATAGATAAAAATGATGATCGAATTCTTCCAGCATTAGCAATATCAATATTATCTAATAAATCCATTCGACAAACATCATATATCAAATTATCCGATATTTCAAAGGATTTATTCCATTTTTGATTTATGATAGATCTTGCTTTTTGTGCCTTATTTCTTCCTTCTTCCTGCCACATATTAAATTCGCTTTCTAATTCGTTACTTAATTGAATGGTTTCTTTTTGTTCATTTTCAATTAGAAAATTTGAGTTTATTGCTTTTTGAACATATATCTTGGCATTTTCAAAAGTATCTAAATAGAGATCGAAAGCAATAAAATTATAGAGATCATCAATATTGATAGAGGGTTGATCGATTATTTTCCACCAATACAAAACCATTTGACGTAAATCTGAAGGGATTGCGAAAGTCATTTTAATACACTCTTACTAAAAATCTCCTGCTAAATCAATTACACGAGCAGTCAATTTATTTTTTATATTCACAATAGTAGGTTTTCCATAATCAGGAACAATACCTAAACTTTTCATAAATTCGGTTTGAGCTTGAAAACAGCCAGAATTGATTGTTAAAATTTCATGATAGAATCCAACTCCATTTTTATGAAGATGTCCTGTATGTAGAATATCAGGTAAGGTATCTAATATCATCCAATCTTTTTCAAGTGGAGCAATTTCAGTTTTTTTTCCATAGGTTGGAGATAAATCCCGAGCTTTTAATAATTCAATCATGGTTTTACATGGGTCTTCATGAGTCATACCAGGTATTGACATATTCATATCAATTAAAGAGGTTCCATGAAACATTTCGACAGAAACCCCATGTAATTCTACTCTTGAGGGACAACCAACCATTTTGATTCCATTTTGATACATATTTCGGGCAAAATCTTTGGGTATAGCAGGATTGGGGATTGCTTTTCGAACACTATCATGATCACCAGGAGAGGCAATTATTTTAATATATTCAGGTAATTTAGCCAATTGTTCCGCTGCTTCTTCATATTGTTTATAAATATCAGTTAAGAATAATCTTTTGTCTTGATTTGGATATATTCCAATACCATCAACAATATCACCTGCAATACATAAGTATTTGATTTTCCCTGCTTCTTCAATTTGCTTGTCATTACCAATATTACAATTTAGATATTCAATAAATCGATCCCATTCCTTTTGAAGCCAATCTTTACTCCCGAAGTGTGTATCGGAGATAAAACAAATAGATAAATCTTCATCTGGACAATTTGGTTTATGGTGAAAAGGTGAATCTGGAAAAATAATAGAGTTGATAAGGATTATTCGGGAATTTTCCTTTGTATTTACACTTAAATATCCATCCACGATAACTACATGATCAGGAAGTAAATTATTCATAACAGTATAAGCTTGATGTGATTTCTGTTGCACAATAGTCATACAAACACCAGTTGGATCTTCGAATTCGACAAGATAATTTTTTTTTGAAGTTTGTCGTTTTTCAATCACCATTCCAACAAATTTTACTTCTACTGAATTTTCTAACCGATTTATCATATTAATATCAAGCAATCCACTACCTTCTGGACGATTAGAGAGAATTTTCTTTAGTTTATTAAATTTGTCTACTTGTATTTCTACAAATTCATGGATCTTTCCTTCTGTGTACATTTTTCCAGTTGGATCTTTTAAAATTTCTATTCTAGCATCGTAATCAGAAGCTTTTGCTCTAAAATTAGAAGTACTTCTTCTTTGTTGAAACTTTAATTTTTCCCAATTTTTTCTTTTTTCTATCCTCAACTGATTGAGTTTTTCTTCATCGAGTCGTCCTTTAGAATTTTCAGTGTTTTCATTAGAAATATCTACCTTCTCAGTTTCAATGGAAGATTTATCTTGAATTAATGGAGAATCGCCTTTTATCTCTATTTTTCGAATAGAAGATGAAGGAGGTTGATTTGGATGAATGTCTTGATGTATATTCTTTTCATCTAAGGCCATTTCTCCATTTATTTCAACTTTTAGCTTGATCTCCTCTTTTTTAGAGGGAATCTTATCTTCAACTTTTTTTTTTTTTAAGTCCCTTTTCTTTAATTCTTTTGAGGTGTGTTTTTTATTATATTCTGGGATCAATTCTGATAAAAACTTGAATTCATCCTTAAATTCTAAAAGAAATAGATTAAGGGTTAAATGAGAATTGAATTTTGGCGAAAAAGACACTTTTCGGATAAGATCTTCTAAATCAACATCTGATATTTTGGATTTTTTTAAGAGTTGCAACATATCAGGACCGATATTAATATTTGATTCATTAAATTTGCTTAAAATAGTAGTTATTGAATTGAAAGATGCATTCTCTAAAAGTGTCATTTATTTCTACCCTAACTAAGCTAATAAATAGTTCTTTTTAAAATCAAACGGTATTTTAAATTAGTATTTTATTTAGTTTTATACCTCTTCGATTTTATTTACTATTGTTAATCTAAAAATATGATATATAAATAGATGTTAAGTTGCTGATAAATTGAAATTTAAACGAAATTGCGTAAAGTTGATTATAAGAAAAAAAAATGTATCTTTTGTGATAATATCTCAATTGACTCAATATCTATATTCTACTGAGAAAAATAGCAATCATATATTCTAAGAGGAGACCTAATCATGACAGTGATAATGTCGGATAATATGAAAAAATACTTTAATACTATCGAAACTGATGTTAAAAAAATATATGATCTTGCAAATGAGGCAAGGAAAATTGGGATTGATCCTGCACTTCATGTAGAATGTCCCCCAGCGAGAGATATGGCTGGAAGAGTTGAAAAATTAGTAGGTCCAGAAGGAATTGCCGATTTTTTAAGAGAGTGGAAAGAAGGAGGAGCAGATCAAGATGAACTTTGTTTCCGAGCGATGGATTGGGTGATTGAGGGAAAATTTGGAAATAATACTGAACCGAATACAACAGTAGATCTGGCTATTCGAGTAGCTTTGGCAATTAAAACAGAAGGAGTTGTATCTGCCCCATTAGAAGGAATTGCCAAAGTCATTATCCGAGAAAATAATTTGGGAGGAAAACCTTACTTGGCGATTTATTTTGCAGGACCAATACGTGCTGCCGGAGGAACAGTTCAAGCTTTTGCAGTATTATGTGCTGAACATGTTAGAAGAAAATTAAAGATAGCACCTTGGAAAGCAACTTCTGATGAAATTGGTAGATTTGTTGAAGAAGTCAAGTTATATGACCGAATTTTAAATTTACAATATCCATCTACTCAAGAAGAATTAGCTTTTGCGGTAGAGCATCTACCTGTTGAATTAAATGGAGATGCTACAGAAACACAAGAAGTTTCTGCTTATCGTGACATTCCACGTATTGAAACCAATTTTGTTCGTGGTGGGCCCTGCTTAGTATTAAATGACGGAGTTTTATTAAAATCAAAAAAAATTTTGCGAGTTATTGAAAAAAGAAAGATTACTGGGTGGGAATGGCTAAGAAAATTGAAAAAATTAGCCCATAAAGATAATAAAAAGCAATTAGATGATGATGGTAAAGATAAAGCTAAAGATTATGGTGGAGATACTTATAAAGGGAAAAAAATTCAAGAAGAGGAAATCCAATCTGAAATACTTCTAAATACACCAGTACAAAAACGTAGAAAGTTATTAGATGAAAAAAACCCTCCATTAAATAAATATATAGCAGATATTATTGCAGGGAGACCAGTATTTTCATATCCTTCTCAGATTGGGGGCCATAGAATTCGATATGGAAGATCAAGGAATACAGGTTTGGCAGCATGTGGTAACCATCCTTCTCAAATGTTCATTTTAGAGAAATATATGGCAAATGGCACTCAAATTCGAATTGAAAGACCAGGAAAAAGTGCTTCAACGATGCCTGTCACCTCAATTGAACCCCCTATAGTATTGATGAAGAATGGTGATGTAAAACAATTATGGAATTATAAAGAAGCTAAAAAAATTGCTGAAAATCGTCTTACTGAAAAAATTCTTTTTATTGGTGATATTCTGTTCGGTTATGGTGAATTTTTAGAAAATAATCATACTATCATTCCTTCTGGTTATGTAGAAGAATGGTGGTCAGCAGAATTAAAAAACGAGATAGAATTAGCAAATAAAGCTGGAAATAATCCTTTCCAAAATTTACCTTCATCGATAAATCAAAAATTGCTTGAAGATATGATTCAAAATCCATTTAAATTCATACCCAATGCAAGACAAGTGTTAGATATTTCAACCAAATTTCATATTGGAATCCATCCACGATACCTTGATCATTGGGGAAATATCAATGGAGAAGATCTACTTAAAATAAGACAAAATTACAAAATAGGTCTTCAAGATCTAATGCAAAATCATGATATAAATATTCAACAATTAGAACAATTAGAATATGATAAATTAGAACAAATTTTATCAAATGGGTTATTGATTCCAAAACAAGATGGAATAAAACAATTTCTTGAAAATTCCTTCACTCCACATGAAAATGAAGAAAATAATATTAAATTAGATTCAAATCGAGCAATTATTTTCTTTGAAATACTAGGATTTGGTAAAACGAAATCTATTTTATCCAATTTAGATGAAAAAGCAATGAATATAACTGCTTTAGAATTATTTCCTTATTTAACCAAATTAATAGTTCAAGATAAAGCTCCTTATTATATGGGGAGCCGAATGGGGCGTCCTGAAAAGGCAAAAGAACGCAAAATGAGACCTCCTGTTCATTCTTTATTTCCAATAGGACGTGATTCTAAACTTCAAAGAGAATTTCAAAATGCGATTGCTGTTCCATCAATTGATGTAGAAGTGTGCTATAAATCATGTCCCGAGTGTAAAACAAACACTTTTTTGAATAAATGTCCAAAATGTGGTCACCACACAACTTTTAGAGCTATATGCACTCGTTGTAATAAATTATATAATGTTGAAGAAATTCAATGCCCATCGTGCAATGGTTATTTATCAAAAACTCTGAAAAAAAAAATCCCTTTAAAAAAATATTATGATTTTGCATCAAAAAAAATTCCTAAATCCATTCCTTCTGTTAAAGGAGTGAAAGGAATGTCTTCAGAATTTAAAGTACCTGAACCCATTGAAAAGGGTATTCTTAGGGCAGTTAATGATGTATTTGTCTATAAAGATGGAACAATTCGAGCAGATGCAACTGATATTCCATTAACTCATTTTAATTGTAAAGAAATTGATACTCCTGTTGAAAAAATTCTTGAGTTAGGTTATACAAATGATATATATGGAAAAAAAATTACAAGCGAAGAGCAAATTATAGAGTTGAAAGTTCAAGATGTCTTATTAACTCACCATTTGGGTGATTATTTTATCAAAGTTGCCAATTTTGTTGATGATGAATTGGAATATATATATAAAAAACCCCGATTTTATAATATCAAAACAAAACACGAACTTATTGGACATTATATGGCGGGATTAGCACCTCATACATCTGCAGCGATTATTGGGCGTTTAATAGGATTCACGTATGCTGAATCTGGATATGCACATCCTTATTGGCATGCAGCAAAACGACGCAATGCTGATGGGGATGAAGATGGCATTATGCTTCTTCTCGACTGTTTATTAAATTTTTCTTTGTATTATTTACCATCATCGCTGGGTGGGAAAATGGATGCCCCTTTAGTTATCTCACTTCTATTAGACCCCCTTGAAGTAGACGCAGAATCTCATAACGTGGATTATGCTGCAAGTTATCCCCTACAATTTTATCTCGACTCACAAAAATATAGTAAACCTAGTGATGTTGAGAAATATATGGTACTTTTTAAGCATAAGCTTCGTACAGAAGCTCAATTTGAAGGTTCTATGTTTACCCATCCCACTGATTCAATACACCTAGGCCCACGTAAATCTGCATACACTCTATTTGGAACAATGGAAGAAAAGATTGAATCACAATTATATCTTGCAAAAACAATAAGCTCAGTTAATGCTCAAGATGTAGCCAAAAAAGTCATTGCATCTCATTTTGCTCCCGATATTTTAGGAAATTTACGAGCATTTTCTACTCAAGGATTTCGGTGCTTGAAATGCGGTGCAAAATATCGTCGGATCCCTCTTTCAGGTAAATGTCATAAATGTAAAGGAGGCAAACTCTTGATGACTGTCCATCCTGGAGGTGTAATAAAATATCTTCCTCGAGCACAGCAATTAATTAAAGAATTTCATTTGGGAGCTTATACAGAACAAAGATGGCAAATAATCGAACGCAATGTGAAATCTGTCACAAATAATCCACGAGTAAAGCAAAAATCTATTCGGAGTTTCTTTAAGTAATCATAAAATTGCAACTTCGAATTTAGCAAAAAAAAAAGAAAAATTTATTCATATTTTATTTTTTGGATAATGGGTTTTGATATACCAAGCACCTCACTTCTATCACAAGGGCATGAACCTCCAATATAAATTGTATAATCTCCTGGAATGAGAATTTCTTCACCATCTTGATTAAATGTTATCAACATTTTCTTATTAATAATAAAAGTTGTTAATATCGTTTCACCTGCTTTAATATAGATTCTTCTAAAATTTTTTAAGGAATAAAGTGGATTTGCTTCAATTATTGTGGATTTTTTTGTAATATATAACTGAATTACATCATCAGCTCCATATTCCCCAATATTATTTATCCCAATTTCAATTTTAATATTCTTTTCTTTAGTCAGAATCTCAGATGAAATTGATTTAAATTCATATTCAAATTTACTGTATGATAATCCATATCCAAATGGAAATAGGGGATCACAATTTGAATAGCGATATGTTCGATTTTTCATGTCATAATTTTCATAAGGAGGTAAATCAGCGATCGATTTGGGAAAAGTTATTGGTAATCTTCCAGAAGGGCTTTCTATACCAAAAATTATTTCTGCTAGGGCATTCCCACCTTGCTCACCAGGATACCAGGTAAAAAGAATCGCATCTGCAATATCTTCTGGGATTGAAATCGGACTACCACCAGTTAAGACAAGGATTATTGGTTTACCAACATCCTTTATTTTTTTTAAAAATTCTAGCTGACATTTAGGTAAAGTAATATCAATTTTATCCCCTGATTCTTTAGATAGAATTGCATCTCCCTCTTCTCCTTCGAGTATTGGATGTAACCCATACACCGCAATAACAATATCCACTTCATTTATATCAAAAAGTCCATAATTTACAGGATTAGGATTATCTTGGTTTAGCAATGAACCTGCACGATATACTATATTTCTTTCATCACCTGCAATATTAACTATTCCTTCTAAAATTGTTGGCATTCTATCACTTAATCCATGATAATTTCCAAAAAGACAATCTACGTTTGAAGCATTAGGTCCGATTACCATTATTTTGCGGAATTTTTTTTGAATAGGTAGAATATTTTTATTATTCTTTAATAACACAATTGATTTTAAGGCTGCTTTTTTTGCCAGTTCTTTATGTTCTTTTGAACATATTATATCAGGAGAAATTTTTGTATAGGGATTTTGATCTTCGGGATCGAACATTCCAAGTCTAAAACGAGTTTTTAAAATGTAGTAAAGGGCATTATCTATTGTTGTTTCATTTACAAGGTTTTTACGAAATGCTGCTAATAAAAATTCATTCATATTTCCACAATTAAGATTACATCCATTATTAACTGCTAAGGCTATAGATTCAGTCGGATTCTGAGTGATTTGATATGATTCATGGAAATCTCTTACAGCCCAACAATCTGATACAATATATCCCTGAAAATTGAATTTTGTTCTTAAAATATCTTTTAATAAAGTACCACTACCACAACAGGGCTCACCATTCACTTGATTGTAGGCCCCCATTACAGATTCTACACCAGAATTTATCAATTCTTTAAAAGCAAATAAATATGTTTCATGAAGATCTTTATTGTTCACTATTGCATTGAATTTATGTCGTAACTTCTCTGGACCACTATGAGCGGCAAAATGTTTGGCACAGGCAGCTGTTTTCAAATATTTTGGATCTTCACCTTGAAGACCTTTCACATAAGATTTACCAATCTCAGCAGTAAGATAAGGGTCTTCACCATAAGTTTCTTGCCCTCTTCCCCACCGAGGATCACGAAAAATATTAATATTTGGACTCCAAAATGTTAATCCCATATATTGAGTATTTTTTAGTGTGTTTTTGGGATCATGATATTTTGCTCTTGCCTCATCAGATATTGTTTGCGCGATTTTCTTAATTAAATCTCGATCAAAAGTAGCTGCAAGTGCTATCGCTTGTGGAAAAACAGTCGCCTTTCCAGCTCTAGCTATCCCATGGAGACTTTCATTCCACCAATTATAAGCAGGAATATTTAATCTTGGGATAGCATTTGATTTATAATGCATTTGGGATATTTTTTCTTCTATAGTTAATCGAGAAATTAAATCTTTAACTCTTTTGTCAATTGAGCATTGAATATCTAAATATGCTAAATTATTTTCATTTTCCATTATTAATTTTTTAACTAATTTGATTATTATATGTTCTTATTTCCTCAAAAATTGATGTCATCCATTTAAAAAGATTCATATGTGTATCTACGTAATAAGAAAATGATTTAATTTAGAAAAAAACATCATTTAGTCCCATATTTCCTGAAAATTCATCAATGATATTTCCAAATCCTGAATTTTCAAGAATAAAGGTTATATCTAATCCATGATTTTTTGCAGGACTATCATATTTTAGATTAAAATTTTGGTTATTTGCATCAACAAAAATCTTATTCACATCATATTCAATCACATCATTTTCATTAAAAATCCAGCCATAAGATTCAGTTTGTAAATAGCTAAGTTTTACATAAAGATTATGACTTAAAATATATTCTGAACCTATTAATGATACATTTAAACCAATTCCAGCAATAATATTGTTATGAATTCTAAAATTTCTATCAGATGCTGCAGCAACAAAACCTCCATTCTTATCCTCATTGACGAATTTTTCTCTTCCCCGCATAATCAGAATATTATTAAGAATATATACTTCTTTCATTTCTTTTCCCCAACCTTGAATTGCATTACTCGTTCCTTCATGAAAGGCACCTATAAAAACATTATTATATATTACAATATTATTATTATAGTCGCTATAATCCCCATGGTAGGTCAAAGGGCGAATAGTATCCGTTACATAGTTATTTGCAACTAAAATATCCTGATTATCAATATAAAGACTAATCGCATTTCCATGAACATCTAAAATTTGAGAAATGTGATTTCCAACAATCATTCCTCCAAACATTCTGGA
>CAYPTZ010000045.1:0-2332 GCA_964413395.1 uncultured archaeon
ATTTGTTAAAATTTTAAAGTCATTTTAGTTCCTTTATCGTTTTTAATATTGTAAAAATATAACTAATATTTCTTAATCAAATTAGTGGAGGCCATAAATTATAAAAATATTTAAAATTGAGTATAATTGGAAGTATAATCTTTATGAAAATTATCTTAAATAAACCAAAAATTTTAAAATGTTTAATAGATTCTAATTCTTGGATTTAATAATTCAATACATTTATGCGCCCATAGTGTAGTGGTTAGGAATTTTTATATATAGTATTTTCTCCATAAAGCATTTCGGGTTTCCAACCCGGAGATCCGGTTTCAATCACCGGTGGGCGCACCACTTCTTTTATTTTATGCTATTTAACGTGATTTTCTTTTGCTAATGTTTAAATAATACTAAAAGCCATTTCTATAGAAATTTATTTGCATTATCAAAAAATAAAAACACTAGAATGACATTAAGAAAAAATTATTTTAGATAGATCGAAAATTCCTTGCTTTAATAATAGGGGAATTTTGAAAAAGAAATAATCTAAACTTAGGAAAAGCAGATTTTGAAGAATTATTTGGATTAAAAATTTAAGAAACAGTGTTTAATGTTATAAACTTACCGAATTAAATCGCCATTAATCATTCTGATCTGAAAACCGAACTAGTTATAAAGGGGAAAGAAGAAAAAATATTGAGTAAAAATGATTTCAGCACGGATTCTTGCGATTTCACAATCGTACGGCCGCTCTTTCCCTGCTGATATTATACATTTTGGGATATTTAAAAGTTACCTTAGTAAGTGGGGCCATCGATTAGGAATCCACAAACGCTTCAAATCACGGCTATATTCGTACGCAGATTATATATTTGTAAAATTATATGCATTGGTTTCTGAAAAATCATCATAAAAAACCTCAAAATACCTCAATGATAAGTGTAGAATGGTATTTTACAAAAAATTCAAATTACGACCAAAAATATTTTGGGATTTTAAACGAAAACGCAGTTTTATCCCCAATCAATTGGATGTGGACAAATTTTTTAAATTGTTGACTGAAAAAGAAGTACAAACAATTATTGGAAATGCAAATATGCGGATTTGTGAACGAATTCTTACTCCGATTGGAAGAGGACAACGATGACGAGTATTAATTGATAATACTGAATATCCATATTATGGAATCACAAAATCAGGATATGAAATTGGTTCTAAAAAGCACAAGGGAACCCGAAAAATGCGCCTATTTCAAGGACATTCATTACAAGGAAATGATATGACGTTGTTTTATGCTCTTCTTTTACCCAAAAAAGGTCAATATCGCAGTAAAGATATCGCAAATTCAATTAGATGGTGAAAATGGAATAAAATATCACTTTCCTATGCATTAATGGATCGAGAGTTTTATCGCGCCGTTTTAATTAAGAAATTGAGAAATGAACATCTCCCTGTAATTATTCCTGCAAAGAAATTTTTACGAGTACAGAACCAGATTCGGCAAAATTTGCTTGAGACGGGTAAATTAGTATCATTTTATCATTTTCGGCAAATTCCAAAAGCAAGACCTTGGCCAAGTACTGTCCATGTGAATATTGTAATAGTAGGACATAATGACCAACCTCCTTGGGAAATACGACAACAATATCGTGAAAATTTACTTACTTTTGACGATGCACTTCATAAATTAACTGTTTTTTCACTACAACTAACCCTTGGAAAGAAAAGCGAGCATGGAGCTAATGGTTAACACGAACCTACAAAAAAGGATGGAATCAAGAAACTGGATTTAGTAAACTGAATGCATTACATCACCAGTTCCAATATAGGTATCCAAGAGTACAACTAGCTGAACTTCACTTAAGAGGTACCATTACAATGGATGGCAATTTTATCGGCATCAAGAAAAGAAAAATGGGATTAAATTGCGAGATTTAACATTAAATGACTATCAAGATCGTTTAAAACTTGAAATCGAACAGCAAATAATTAAAAATGTACTCTATAATACAAAATATTTACAACAAAATAAAATAGAGGTATTTTTTCGGAGATAATTTATAACATTGAAAATTAGAAAAAAAAAAAAATAGAATTAAATTTAATTCTAATAAATTAGATTTTTAAATTTAATTTCGTCGCTTTTTTAAAACTAAAAGAGCGGTTCCTAAAACACCAATAGCCATAGCAATTGGAAGTCCACTCCATGGGATTCCACCTGGTGTTTCCCAAGGTTCTTCGCCTTCTGGCCATTCGGTCTGAACGGAAAAGTTGGCTGGAGGATTCCATGTTGAAGCTTTAGGAGCTAATGCTAAGACTAATCTTTGTTTGAGAACAATTTGATCAGTTACAA
>CAYPTZ010000045.1:2342-12136 GCA_964413395.1 uncultured archaeon
AGTTGGTTGGTTATATTTCCATCCATCGTTATTCCAACCCTTCCAGACTGCAGTACTATATTGATACCAGAAACAGTTAATGTGGGTAGGTACTGAGATCAAATCTTGTGCGTAAGCTAATTGCATTTTGCTTGCGGCTGCTTTTTCAGCGACTAGGGTTGTTGCTACTTCATAATCGTCTAATGCTGCGACAAATTTAGCTACGTTTTCACCACGCCATGAGGAAACATTACCACCTGAGCTGTGAGATACAACCATACCGTTGAACATTCGGTAAGGAACGTTTACTGTTGCAGGACCAGAAGTCCACATAGCTAAATCAAATGAAGGTTTATCTCCACCATTAATAGAAGATTCCCATAATCCATAACCTACTTCGTTCTTTTCAACTTGAATATCTAAGCTTGCGGAAATAGATTTTGCCCAATAGTCAACTGCAATAGTTGTATCTGTCCATCCCATAGGGGTTAAAATTAAATAAGGACCAATTTCAACTTGTATACCATCTTTATCTGGATCAGCATCAACTGTTGCACTTTCATTATACAATACGGCCATTGGAACACTTGCTTGTGTAGGTGCATTAATGAACCATTTATTTTTAGTATATACTTCTTTTTCATATGCTCCAGCATCTGTGAATAATTTTCGAGCAGCTGATGCATCATATTCAAACATATAATCGTCATGAATAGTTTGATTAAATACTTCAAGATGTTCTGGGTTATATTTAGTGTTTAAGTATGTTGGACTACCTCGGAGCCAATTATTTGCGCCTGCAACGGATGAAATTGGTGCATAATCAATTGCTTTTGAGATAGCTTCTCGGAACCAGTGTTCGCTCATTGGATATTTCATTGTATTGAATACTAATTCAACCATTGAACCTTGGCCGGTGTATGATCGAACATCATCATCAGAATACCATAAGTGAAGATTGTCTTCAGTATCTAGTGCTTGAATATCTTTGAATTTTGGAATTCCAACACCCATTTGATCCATTAATCCAGATTTTATTGCTGAAATTGCTGCGTCGTTTCCTGGGTAAAATTTAATTCCAACAAAATCTGGATGTACATCTTCTGCTTTATTGACAGTTCCTGACTTACCGCTGGCTGGGCCCATAATATCTCGATATAAAATTCCAGATCCCCACCAATTTTTATTCTTTTTGTAAACCTCAGATTGTGCAGTAATATCTCCAATAACTCCAGTTTGCATATAAGGACCAGAGGAAACTTGCCATTGTGGTAAACATGCCCATGATCTATCTTCTTTTGCGTTTCCAGTGTTGTTGTCATAATCCCATCGATTTCTAAATAATTTAGAACTTATTGGTGCATATCCTGTAACGTTTCTACTTGGATGGTCACCGCCTACTTTACCTTCACCTAAGACTAAATTAATATTATCCCATACTTCGGCATTTAAGATTGGAACACCTGAGGATATCCAGTCTTTAAAGGCTTTACTGTGTGCATAAGCAGCTTTTAGGGTAAAAACTACTTGTTTGTCGGATGTACCTTGTGCAATAGAGTCAATTCTTTTATAGAAATCACCCCAGCGTGAACCGTTTAAGTATTCAAAGGTAAAGTTTACATCGGCGAATGTAATTCGTTCTTGTGTTACAACTTTAGTTTCAGATTCATTATCCATTTCAACTCCAGGTCCGGCCCACATGGCTTCTTCCCAGATATTTATGGTATAAACTGTTCCAGCTTCATTTATTGTCATATTCTTGGCTAAGCAAGGAATATAATCTTTTGTAAGTGAATTCCATCCGAATAGAGTATCAAAAAAGTATGATGCTCCAAATCCTGGATTTCCTGCTTGTGGTAACATTGCATCGGCTGAGTTTTGTGCTGCATTCCAATATCCAGTAGACCATGCTGTTTTAAGGCTGTCTCCATCTCTAGCTGCTGCTGCAGGGGCTCCTGCAGTAACATTAGAGACTGATCCAGATAAGAAAATAGCAACAATAACAACCATGCTTAATTTGCTTTTCAATTTTTTCATAAGTTAATCAACTCGTTATTTAAAAAAAAAAAAATTTTTTACTAAAAAAGTTTAAAAAAATTAATATGATTATTTTTTATTGAAAGCATTATTTAAATCCTTCTTTTTTGGGCCAAGTTGATCAAATGATTGTACCTATACCTATTAAAAAAAACCAAAGTTTCGTTTGACTTCTTACAAATTTGACAAAATTTTAGGCAATATTATAGGAAATTTTTATTGAAATAAGCAAAATTGAAAGTTTAATTATACATTTTTTAAAATCCACAAAATTTCCGATTATTAAAATTCTTCATTAATTTATCCTCCAAAAATTCAATTACTGTTAAAAATGTTCAATTAATTTGTAATTTTGATACAAAATTTCCTCTATTTTGAAATCACTTAACAAATAATCAAATTTAACTAAATTTAAACATGATTTTATTAATTGAAAAAAAAAATCTATAATTTATATTTATTAATAATTTGAGATTTACATAAATTTAATCGAAATGAAATCTTTTTTTTCATTATATAATGTTATTGGATCTGTATAATCAAGTTTTAAATGATCGTGCTCAAATCATCATTGGAAAAAATGGAATAACTGATGGTTTGTTTAAGCACATAAAAGAGTCATTAAAACGGTTAAAAATTATTAAATTAAAAATAATGCGTGATCAAGCAAATGAAAAGGGATTAGATCACTTTATTTTACCTATTTTAAATAATCTGAAAGTATATATACTGGATGTTCGGGGATTTACCTTCATTATTTCTAAAAAGAAAATTACTGGAGTTCATATGCCTAAAAAATATTTAGAGTTTACTTCTATTTCGAAAATGTCTCAAGATGCTAAATCACCTAAAAAAAACCAACAAATTCAAGAAAATAAAAATGAAGTTCATGATAACAATTCATCTGAAAAAAATATCGATAATAATGCTACCGATGAGAAGATTAACTTTGTTGAGCCAGAATTTATTGATTACGATGATGAAAATTTAGTGGCTCGTTTGGACAATCAGAATGATGAATTTTATGGAGAAGTTACACCCGCTCCAATAAAAAAACAAAAAGATAGAACTACAAAAAAGCCAGTGAAAAAAACTTTTGACTTAAATACAAATAAAAGAAAATTTACAAATAAAAAGGGAGCTAAATCACCTTCAAGTAATTCGCGCTTTAGCGATAAAAGTTCAAAAATTAAAAAACTCTCAAAATCCAGTGGAAAATTTAAAAAAAAATCCAAATTTGCCAAGAAATCAAGTAGACATACAAGAAAATCGTATTAAAGGTATCCATTTAGTTAACATTAAATTACTAAAATTTCAAATCAAAAAAACAGCTTGAATAATCAATGTCTTTTACAGATAAAAAGAAACTTTCTTCACCCTATAAAAAACAAAAAAGACGATGGCGTAATAATCAAAAAAAGCGCCATGAGGATATGCAGAAAGTTGCAAAAGAACGAATTAATTTTTTAATATCATCTGCTGATGAAATTATTTCTACAAATCAAGATTTAGCGAACCGATATATTGAAATAGCTCGAAAAATCGCTATGGGAGCTAAAATTACAATTCCATTGGAACAAAAGAGAAAAATTTGTCATGGATGCAAAAAACTTCTGATTCCAGGAAATACAATGCATTTTCGATTGAACCGAAGGAAAAATTATGCTACATATTTAAGTGTAACATGCCACATGTGTGGCCATATAACAAGATATTTGGTAAAAGGCAAATTATATGAGAAAAATCAAACAAAAACCAAAGGCTAACACATTCAATTAATTTTTTCACAGGTGTCAGATTAGTTTTAAATTATTAAAAATAACTAAGAATGGATAAAAAAATTTGAATTTTACAATACTTTTTTTTTTTATAGAACAAGTTGGATGGAGATTGATGCTACACTTAATATTGGTAGAAACGGCACTAGAGTTAATTCCTAATAGTTTATTGACAGAACCTTCAATAAGAAATGCCATTAAAAAATATGGAAATGCAGGATATCTTTTTGATACTTCTTTGCATCATTCAGTGTTATCAAAATTAAAATCATCAAATAAACGAGGTCGCCCCGATATTCTTCATCATTTTTTACTTGATACCCTAGGCAGTCCAGCAAACTTATCAGATCATTTAAAGATCTATTTTCATACAAATAAAGCTCTATATGAAGTCTCTTCAGATATGCGATGTCCCAGAGATTATCTAAGATTTAAAGCATTAATGACTCAATTATTAAAACTCGGCCATATTCCCAAAGAAAAACCTTTTTTAATCAAGGATGTTTCACATAATTTTTATGATTGGATCAAGGATAATTTTTCTCCTGATCAAATCATAAAATTCTCCTCAAAAGGAGAACAAATAGCAATTAAAGACATTTTTGCTAATTTAACAAATAGAGATGAAAATATTGCATTTTTAGTGGGAGGTTTTCAAAAAGGTGATTTTTCTCCCAGAATTCAGGAATTGTCTGGAAAATCATATGCTATTTCGGATAGAGGCTATGATAGTTGGATAATCATTAATCGACTCTTGGCTGTTTATGAACAATTTTTAGATCTTTATTAGCCTAATTTAAAATCTATAATTTTCATTTACTTAATTTTCAACCAAAAAAAATTAAGTAAAAAATATCCACTTATTCTATAATTTTAGTAAATAAAATGAATATTATGAAAATAGGAAATAAAGTTTTAATTATGATCATTTCATCTGCGATCTTACCTGCTATCTCAGCATTTAGTGGAATGATTGCAACTAATTTAGATGAATTGAAAAGCAAATTGAAAAAGATCAACTAAATGATGAAAAGTTGATTGAGGAATACAAAATCGCAAATGCTTCCTTAATTGCTGAGAAAAAGGAAGAATTAGATCATGATATAGATCAACAGATTTATTACTTAGAATCATGGGAACGAGATTTAAGTGAGGCAATTAGAGATAATGTAGACCAAGATCGTGTGAGTTCCATCTTAGCAATTGGGTTTGTTGTAGTGGGCTTGTTTCTATCTGTGCTAAGTTTATTAGTTTTTTTAGCATAAATTTTTTTACTTTTTTATTTTTATTTGCCTATTCTGCTATTTTATTTGAAATAGATATATCTTTATTGATATAGAATAGTATTTCTTCCTCAATTGATTTTGTGTGGACAGGATGTTCATCAATTTTTCCGATGCAATTTCCATGTTTATTAAATATAAAAATTGCTGGTATGTGAAACATATCAAATTTAATATTTAGTGATTCAGGTGGTGATGGAGGGACTTTCCAAATTAATTCTCCTTTAATCCGTTCATAAGGTGGTTTAACTTTAATATTCCCTAAAATTCCAACAGTAAAATTTTTATTATTCAAAACTTTACTTATTTTTGCGATTTTAGGGATATTAATTCTACAATCACCACACCATGTTGCTCCAAATGCGATAATAGAAAATTTCTCATGATTTTCTTCAAGTATTTTATGGATTTCATTAAGTATTTCTTGTTGTGGCTGATAAAATTTGAACTTATTTTGATAAATCTGATTAGCTTCGATATATTGATCACTGGGTTCAGGATTAGAATGAATATCTGAAATCTTTAAATTATTTCTGTCAAACATACTTATATGAAATTTCAGAAAGAATAAAATCTATACTATTATTCAAGATAAGCATACAAACCATATTTATTATAGATCAAAATCGAGAAAAAGATTTAAAAAATTGTGTTTTTTTTTTATTCCCAATTTAATAATCTCTTCGTACCCTTAATCTTTTGAATTGAAGTAATGTCTTGTGTGACTTCTAAAGTTCCCTCATATTCACCCATGGCATTCCTAATGGCAAAATATCGAATATAGAGCAATTTATCTTGGAGGGTTATCCAAAATTCTGCTTTAGTTTTTTCTTTTTTTCTAAAAGCTGCTAAAATTTTTAAGACAATATGTTGGCTTTTTGGAGGATGACAATTTTTTACATTTCTTCCAATAACACCAGGACTGCGAGGAAAAATACGTTCTTGATGGTTTGAATAATACATTACTTCGTCATTTTTGTCAATAAATGAAATTTCAACAGGTAAATTTGTCAACATTAGATTTAATTGCTCTAATGTTAATCTTCCAGTATTCATGTCTAAAAATATATTTTGGTTAATATTTTCTCCATTTAGTGTTAAATTCTGTTTTTCAGATGAAACATGGATTGAATTAGGTGTTATTGGGTACCATAAATTTTCAGGAGTAATCCAGGCAAGTCCTATTTCTTCTTCACCTTTTTTCACTTCTATCCAATGTTCTTCAGAAAGCTTTTTTAAAGCAGTTGGAAAAAGAATGTTTTCTTCTTTAAAGACTAATTCTTTAATCTCTGTCAGAAGTTCATCTATAATTTTTAAATCTTGCTTCTTTAATAAATCTCGAATTTCATCATGTTTAGCCCACATTACTTGGGAAGGACCTGTAAATCCTACTTTTTCTAAAGCGGGAAATAGTTGATTTTCTAATATAGTATAATGAATTTGAATTTGTGACAATTTTATTAATAATAGAGGATCAAATTTCTTTTTTAATTGCTGGATTAATTCTAATGCCATTTTATTTTCTTCCATATAGGTATTTATTGGATGAGCTGGAAGAGATTCTGGTTTAATCTTATCTTTTAAAGATTCTTTGAATATTTCCACATGTAAATTACATAGTTTTGTAATTTGATCTGCTGATAATTCGCCACTTTCAATCAATTCCTGTTCAATTGATGCTATTTCTGAGGGATCTATATCTTCAAAGTTATTTTTAAAATCTTTTTTTAAGATTTTCAACGTTTTCATTACTATGTAAACGAAGGATTAAATTTTTGAGGAATTTTTTTTTTTCATTTTGTTGAGACATAATCAAAAATGAATTTTACGAATATATCAATGTTAATGCGAATAGGTTCGGATTAAAAAAAAGGAAGGATAAATTAATTATCTATAACATTAAATGTATCTTCTAAGAGAATATTGCGAGAAGAATTCCCAATCATGATCTTAAACTTACCTGATTCTAAAATCCAATCATTTAATTTGTCATCATAATATTTTAAATGTTCAGGTAAGATTTTAAAATGTATTTCTTTTGATTCAGTTGGATTTAAATATATCTTTTCAAATCCTTTCAATTCTTTATATGGGCGGTAAAGGCTCGAATGAACATCATGAATGTATAATTGAACGACTTCTGCTCCTGATTTTTCACCAATATTTGATAGTGTTAATGATATTCTGATTTCTTCATTTTTTGTTATTTCTTTTGATGATAATTTCAAATTTTTCAATTCAAATTGAGTATATGACAATCCAAATCCAAATGGAAATTGAGGTTCAATTTTATTACTATCAAAATGACGATATCCTACATTTAGCTGTTCTTTATATTCAATATTTTGAATTCTACGGAATATCGGTTTTCCCTTTGCGAGTTTAGCTCGAATGAAAGAATATTTCTCCGGTTTTTTCACATAATTTTGTACTGCTTCAAAATCTGTCCATTTTTTCGCCATAGTAAAGGGTAATTTCCCAGAAGGATTTTTTTTTCCAAAAATAATGTCCGTAATTGCCTTTCCTACAGTTTGACCCAAATAAAAGCTATGGATTATTGTTGATATTTCTTGAATCCAAGATTCAGTTTCCAATCCTGCTCCTGCTGTCAATATTACAATTGAGTTTGAATTGTATGAATTTATTTTTCTAATAAATTGATTTTGATTGTTTTCCATTTTCCAACTGCGATCCCAACATTCTGCTTCTTCAATTTCAGAAAATCCGACACAAATAAAAATATAGTCAGCATTTTTAATCTCTAATTGTTCTGTTTTGCTATATCTAGATTTTTGGGGGATATATTTAAGTTTTATTGGGGATTTGATTGCATTTTTAAATCCTTCAAAAATATTTATTGTTTCATCACTCCGATAATGGCAAGCCCCTCCTCCACTAACAGGAGTTATTATTGCTGTTTTCCCCATGACAATCACATTTTTAATCGAATTCACATCTATTGGAAGTAATTTTTTATCATTTTTTAAAAGGACAATTCCTTCTCTTGCTGCTTTCAAGGCAATTTCTGTGTGTTCTGGGCTAAATTCTTGATAATTGTGATCTTTCATAGGACGTTCATATATTCCCATTTCGAATAAAGATCTAATAATATTTTTTACATGGGTATTAATATTTTCCTGTGAAATGGCACCTGAATCTAAAAGTGGTTTAATTTTTTTATAATTTAAATATAATCCTGATGGCATTTCGAGATCTAGCCCTGCAAGTAATGGTGCTTTAGTATCATATACACTTACCCAATCGGACATAACAAAGCCTTTAAAATTCCATTTATTTCGTAAAATATTTGTAAGCAGATATTTATTTTCGCTTGAAAATTTACCATTTACTGGATTATATGCATTCATGACTGCTTTTGCATGTCCTTTTTGAATTGCAGCTTTAAATGCAGGAAAATAGATCTCATGTAATGTACGTTGGTCAACTATTGAATTCATTCGATGTCGATTATATTCTGAGTTATTACAGATAAAGTGTTTAATTGTTGCAATTACACCTTTACTTTGTACACCTTGGATATAAGAAATAACTAATTCTGAAGCTAAAAACGGGTCCTCCCCCATATATTCAAAATTCCGACCACAAGTTGGGACTCGGTAAATATTTAATCCTGGACCTAACAAAACTGACACGCCTTTAGCTCGAGCTTCTTCCCCGATTGCTATTGCAACTTGATTTAATAGTTTTCTATTCCAAGTAGCTGTCATAGCAATTGGTGCTGGGAATCCGGTTGCCTTTCCAAAACATCTTACTGCGGAGGTTGCATCAGACATCCATATTTTTGGTAGATTTAGTCTTGGGATTCCTTTAATTGCGAATGAATCTGTTCCTCCAAGCATACTTATTTTTTCTTCTAAAGTCAACTGATTTAATATTAAATTTATTTTAGTTTTAAGAGAAGTTTCTGGAGGAAATTCTAAAAATTTATTAGAATCCTTGATAATTTCCCCTCCATATAAGAAGGCATTATTATGCCGTATTCTTCTATCATTAGTTCTTTTAAATCGGAGTATTTTTCGTATCATTTTAATATCAATTATTATCATCACATAATTGTAAAAATTGCATTCAATTTGCAAATCTTAATAATAGTATAATTATTTGGTTATAAAAATTATCCTTAGATAATTGTTTTTGAAGTAAAAAAGGAATTTTATTCTTTAAAAATATCAATTTCTATAATCTGATAGGATTTTTTTTTAAAATTGATTAAATCTATAGAATTTTCCATAAATATTTTATATCTCTTTAAGAATGAAATAAAGTAAAATAAAAAAAAATACGTTATTTTGATGTAACCCAAGAAATAATGGTTCTTAATAATCATACCGAATTCTTAATAGTATTTCATCATCCGGAAGATCCTTTTCATCCGCCCATCGTATCTTTTTTTTTTTATGTGAAGCTACTTTCTTTTTCAATGGTGGATTGATTGGAATTATATGTGAGATCGAAGCTTGCATGTATATTATATGAAAATTCTTTACTAAATATACAATATGTTAGAAAGTTTAGCAAATATCATTGGAAATATCTCCATTTTTGTATATATGAAATAATTGGAGATTTAAGGTTGAAAAATTTTCTCATAATCAACTCTCGACAAAATTCGATAAAAAAAAGAGAAAAAAGTTTAGCCTGGGGGGTATTCACCCCCCATTATAGATTTTGAGTTCTTTTTTTTTTTATCTGCAAT